>CALVKX010000257.1 GCA_944333375.1 uncultured Eubacteriales bacterium | reverse complement strand
GCGTGCGCGAGGCCGCCGACACCCCCGACGCCCTCAAGGACCTGGACCTGCGCCCTTTGCACGAGCGGCTTCAGTACGCCGCCGCGGACGAGCTGGACCAGGTGTTCGGGGAATACGTGGCCTCTTTGGGCGCAACCGACCTGCACAGCGCCGTGACCGCCGACTACCTGCACGTGGAGGCGCTGATGACCGCCAGCCGCATCATCCGCGAGGCGGGCGGCGATCCCGCCCGGGAGCTCAACGGCGAATGGGCCGACGGAACGGGCGAGGATGTGGCCCACGAGATGCTCCGCCGCGCCCTGGTTTACCGTGACCAGCATGGCCCGCGCGGCGGCTCCTCCGTGGCCAAGGCGCGCGCCTATCTCTCCCAGCACTTCGCCGAGCCCAACCTCATGCTCCAGGACGTGGCCCGCGCGGCCTGCATGTCCAACAGCCGCCTGTCCACCGTCTTTGCCCAGGAGACGGGTTATACCTTCACCGAGTACCTCACCGCCCTTCGCATCGGCAAGGCCAAGGAGCTTCTGCGCCTGGGCGGCATGCGCTCCTCCCAGGTGGCCTTTGCCGTAGGCTACAACGACCCCCATTATTTCAGCTATCTGTTCAAAAAGACCGTCGGCATGACCCCCAGCGAATACCGCAGGGAAAACGAAAATCAACCGGAGTAAAATGATATTGAACTTTTTTGAACCTTTCAGATAGCAAAAAAGAACGATATCCAACCAAATCAGAAATTCGCTTTATTCTCATCCTGTGCAAAATGGTGTAATTTTAACCACAGAGGCGAGAGCCCAATCGAATAAATGGAGGTTATATCATGAAGAAGCTTCTTGCGATCTCCCTTGCTCTGATCCTTGCGCTGGGCATGGTTTCCATTGCCGCCGCCGAGGACGTCATCACCATCGGTTTCGCGCAGGTCGGCCATGAGAGCGACTGGCGCGCCGCCAACACCCTGGACTATCAGAACACCTTCACCGCCGAGAACGGCTATGAGCTGCTCTTCGTGGACGCCGACAACGACCACACCGCTCAGATGGAAGCCGTCCGCAACTTCATCCAGCAGGAAGTGGACTACATCGTGATCTGCCCCGTGCAGGAAGCCGGCTGGGACGTGGTGCTGCAGGAGGCCCAGGACGCGGGCATCCCCGTCATCATCGCTGACCGCACCGTGAGCGCCGATCCTTCCCTGTACTCCTGCTTCATCGGCACCGACAGCGCGGCTGAGGGCGTGCAGGCTGGCGAGTGGCTGGCTGAGCAGCTTGACGGCGCCGAGGCCAACATCCTGGTGATCGAAGGCTCCGTGGGCGCCTCCGCCGCCATCGGCCGCACCGAGGGCTTCAACCAGGTTGCCGCCGAGCATCCCGAATGGAAGATCCTTGACAGCCAGTCCGGCGACTTCACCCAGGCCGGCGGCCAGCAGGTCATGGAGAGCTACCTCAAGTCCTACCCCGGCCAGTTCAACGTGGTCGTGTGCCAGAACGATAACGAAGCCTACGGCGCCATCGACGCCATGAAGGCTGCCGGCGTCACCTACGGTGTGGGCGGCGACGTGATCCTGATCTCCTTCGACGCCACCAAGCAGGGCCTGACCCTCACCCTCGAGGGCGAGATCAACTGCAACGTCGAGTGCAACCCCCTGCAGGCTCAGGGCGTTGCCGATCTGATCGCCAAGCTGGAAGCCGGCGAGGAAGTCCCCGCCGTCACCTACGTGCCTGACTCCGTGTTCGTCGCGGGCGGCACCGAGTCCGAGCTGGGCATCACCATGACCCAGGAAGTGCTGGACGGCCGCGCCTACTAAGAAGCGCCCGCAGCAAGGCATCAGGGGTCTGACCTGAAAAAACGGGGGGAGGCCGCATGGCCTCTCCCCCCTAGTCCGTCGAAAAAGCCCGCTTCGCGGTCTTTTCCGCCGAAACGGAAAACCCTTGTTCGCTTCGCTCTCGGCCAGGGTTTTCCGCAAGGAAGCCTTGCCTGCGCAAGGCTTCCGAATCCACCGCGCATGTCGCTGGATTCGGATTTCATTGGAGGGCTGCGGCCCTCCAAGCCTCCCGAAAAGGGATGTGCCCGTACGCTGCGGGGAGCGGCCGCATGGCCTCTCCCCCTCTCGCCGTTTTCAAGCCGGCACGACGGCACGGAAACGATCTGACGAATCTCTTCAATTCTATTATGTATGAAAGGACGTGGGGCCCTATGGAAAACAACGTCGTCCTGACCATGCGCGGCATCACCATGACCTTCCCGGGGGTCAAGGCGCTGGACCATGTGGATTTCACCCTGCGCAAGGGCGAGATCCACGCGCTGATGGGCGAAAACGGCGCTGGCAAGTCCACGCTGATTAAGTGTCTGACAGGCGTAAACGATTTTGAGGCGGGCGAGATCCGCGTGGAGGGCATCGAAGGGCCCGTGCGCAACCACTCCACGCTGGAGGCGCAAAAGCGCGGCATTTCCACCGTGTACCAGGAGGTCAACCTCTGTCCCAACCTCTCGGTGGCAGAAAACCTCTTCATCGGCCGCGAGCCCATGTCAAAGCTGCACACCATCAACCGCAAGGCCATGGTCACCCGCGCGCGCCAGCTCATGGAGCAGCTCAACCTGCCCGTGGATGTGACGCGCGACCTGGAGGAATACTCCCTGGCCATGCAGCAGATGATCGCCATCGCGCGCGCGGTGGACATGGACTGCAAGGTGCTCATCCTCGACGAGCCGACCTCCTCCCTGGACGATGTGGAGGTGGAAAAGCTCTTTACCCTCATGCGCAGCCTGCGGGACAAGGGCGTTGGCATCGTGTTCGTCACGCACTTCCTGGAGCAGGTCTACGCCGTGTGTGACCGCATCACGGTGCTGAGAAACGGCACGCTCGTGGGCGAGTACCCCATCGCAGACCTCCCCCGCGTCAAGCTCATCGCCGCCATGATGGGCAAGGACTTCGACGACCTGGCCTCCATCAAGCCCGAGGGCGGCCTGACGGCCTCCAGCGAGGATCTCATCGACGCCAAGGGCCTCAGCCACGCCGGCAAGATCAAGCCCTTTGACTTAAAGCTCCGCCGCGGCGAGGTCATCGGCCTCACCGGCCTGCTCGGCTCCGGCCGCAGCGAGCTGGCCCGCGCCATCTACGGCGCCGACCGCGCCCAGACCGGCACCCTCAAGGTCAAGGGCCAGGAGGCCAAGATCCGCCACCCCATCGACGCCATGCACCTGGGCATGGGCATGCTGCCCGACGACCGCAAGGCCGAGGGCATCATCGGGGATTTGAGCGTGCGCGAGAACATCATTCTGGCCATGCAGGCCAAGCG
>CALVKX010000256.1 GCA_944333375.1 uncultured Eubacteriales bacterium | reverse complement strand
GTGCGGACGCTTTTGCCCCGCGAAGCCTTTGTAACAAAACCGCGAATCAGGCCCTCTCTTGACAAAGCGGCGCGGCGGCGGGTAAGATAAAGCAAGCGGCTGGTAAAATTGCCTGAATAAAGGGGGATTGGTGCCATGCTTCTTAGGATCGCCCGGCGCGCCGCACCCTGGGTGGCGCTGGCGTGCGCCTTTGCGCTGCTGTGCGTCTTTGAGTGGCGCAACGTGGGGGACCTGCTGGATTCCGACATGGGCTCGGACATGATCTACGCCAACCTGCTGTTCAAGGAGGGACGGCTGCTCTCCCCGTCGTGGTACTACTCCACGGAGCTGCGCATCCTGCACAACCACCTGTTTTTTACCCCGCTGTTCTATCTGACCCAGGACTGGCGCCTGGTGCGCTTTTTGGGCTCGGTCATCAGCTATGTCCTCTTCCTTGTCTCCCTGGGCTGCCTGACGCGCCAGCTCGGCCTCAAGCGCTTCTTTCCGCTGCTGGGCGCGGCGCTTCTGCTGCCGCTGTCGGAGGTGTATTTTCATTATACATTTATCAGCACCTTCTACACGCCCTATCTGATCCTTTCCTTTTTTCTGCTTTCCCTCGCCCTGTCCCAGAGCGCCCCGCTGCCCTCCCGCGCCCGCGCGCTCAGGCTTGCGGTCCTGGGCGTGCTTTCGCTCCTGACGGGCCTGAGCGGTTTCCGTTTCATCATCTCCTCCGCCCTGCCCCTGACCCTGGCCGCCCTGGTTTTGTTCCTGCGCCGCCGCGGCCATGAGCGTGCGCGGCGGCTGCTCCTGGGCTCGCTGGTGTGCCTGGGCGCCATGGTGCTGGGCGTGCTGGTCAACCGCCTGGTCCTCTCCCGCCTGTATACCTTCGCCAGCTACGGCGACATGGGCTTTACCACCTTCTCCTTTGAGCGCGTGGGGCAGTTTTTCACCGGCCTGCTGGCGCTTCTGGGCTTTCCCGCCGGGAAGCCGGTTTTCTCCCTCGCCCTCGGCCCGGCCGCCCTCTCCTGGGGCCTGCTGGGCCTGGGCGCATGGAGCGTGGCCGCCACCCTGCGCGCCCCGCGCGGCGCCGCGGAGGCCCCGCCCTTTGGCGAGCAGCTCCTGGCCCTGTTCGTGCTCTTTGGCACGGCGCTGTTCCTCTGCCTGGCGGCCCTGACGGACATGGAGCTCTATCACTACCATTTCCTGCCCATCGCCGTCTACCTCGCGCCCCTGGCCGCCATGCGGCTGCAAAGCCTGCGCCTGCCCTCCCTGCGCATCGCGGCGGCGGGCGCCCTGGCGGCGCTGCTGGGGGTCACCTGCCTCATCAACTACCCCTACTTCACCCGTCGTGACATGACCTACGAGCAGCGCATGCTCCTGGAGACGCTCTCCGAGGAAGGGTATTCCACGGGCTATTCGACCTTCTGGATGGGCAACGTCCTGACCGAGCTGTCCGGCGGCGAGGTGGACATGTATGTTCTCAAGCGCCCCCTCAACACCGCGCAGGACCTGTTGGACAGGATCTACACCTGGCTCCAGCTCAAATCCCACCGGGAGGCGCCGCCCGAGGGGAAGGTATTCATCCTCTTTTCCAAATGGTACGGAGAGACGGACTTTCTGCTGTACGCCTGTCTAAGCAGCGGGCATACGCTCTTTGAGTCGCCCAACTTCATCGCCCTTGGCTACGACAGCTTTGACGCCCTCTATGCCGACGCGCAAAGCGGCCCGGACACTTGACAAACCCCGTCCCCACGGCTATGATAAAGAACGATTCCAACCAATATAATGAGGGGAGATTATCACCATGTCGGCTCTGACCATGGACAAGCTCGTCGCCCTTTGCAAGGGGCGCGGCTTCATCTACCCGGGCAGCGAGATCTACGGCGGCCTGGCCAACAGCTGGGACTACGGCCCGCTGGGCGTGGAGCTCAAAAACAACGTCAAGCGCGCCTGGTGGCAGAAGTTTGTACAGGAGAACAAATACAACGTGGGCCTGGACGCGGCGATCCTGATGAACCGCGAGGTCTGGGTGGCCAGCGGCCACGTGGGCGGCTTCAACGATCCGCTGATGGACTGCCGCGCGTGCAAGGCGCGCTTCCGGGCCGACAAGCTGATCGAGGATTTCACTCAGGGCGCGGAGACGGGCGACGGCTGGACCAACGCGGAGCTGGAGGCCTACATCAACGAGCATGACATCGTCTGCCCGGTGTGCGGCAAGAAGGACTTCACCGGCATCCGCCAGTTCAACCTCATGTTCAAGACCCACGCGGGCGTGACCGAGAACGCGACCAACGAGATCTACCTGCGCCCCGAGACCGCGCAGGGCATCTTCGTAAACTTCCAGTCCGTCATGCGCGCCACGCGCAAGAAGCTCCCCGCCGGCATCGCGCAGATCGGCAAGTCCTTCCGCAACGAGATCACCCCGGGCAACTTCATCTTCCGCGTGCGCGAGTTCGAGCAGATGGAGCTGGAGTTCTTCTGCAAGCCCGGCGAGGACCTCCAGTGGTTTACTTACTGGCGCGCCTTCTGCCGCGACTGGCTGCTCAGCCTGGGCATCAAGGAGGAAAACCTGCGCCTGCGCGACCACGAGCCCGAAAAGCTCGCCTTCTATTCCAAGGCGACGACGGACTTTGAGTACCTCTTCCCCTTCGGCTGGGGCGAACTGTGGGGCGTGGCGGACCGCACCGACTACGACCTCACCCGCCATCAGGAGCACTCGGGCAAGAGCATGGAGTACCTCGACCCCGTGACCAACGAAAAGTACGTGCCCTACTGCATCGAGCCGTCCCTGGGCGTGGACCGGATGCTCCTGGCCTTCCTGTGCGACGCCTACGACGAGGAGACCCTCGAGGGCGGCGACGTGCGCACGGTGCTTCACCTGCACCCGGCGCTGGCGCCCTACAAGTGCGCGGTGCTGCCCCTGCAAAAGAACAAGCTCGGCGGCCTGGCCACCGAGATCTACGAAAAGCTCTCCAAGCACTTCATGGTCGATTACGACGAGACCGGCTCCATCGGCAAGCGCTACCGCCGCCAGGACGAGGTCGGCACGCCCCTTTGCGTGACGGTGGATTTCGACACCGTCGAGGACGGCACCGTCACCGTGCGCGACCGCGACACCATGACCCAGGTCCGCGTCAAGGCGGACGACCTGCCCGCCTTCATCGGCGAACGCCTCTCGTTCTGATCCCCCCCCCCGCTTCCCTCCGCCCGCCTCCCCAGGGGAGGCGGGCTCAGCTTGTCGAAAAAGTCCGCCTGCGGCGGCCTTTTCCGCCAGAAGCTTAAGAAATGTTTGCGCCCGGGGGCGCAAACTCCCCGCCCGCCCGGCAAAGCCGGGCGATA
>CALVKX010000255.1 GCA_944333375.1 uncultured Eubacteriales bacterium | reverse complement strand
CCCATCGAGACGGGCACGTTTTACCACGCCGCGCTCAACGGCTTCGCCCGCCTGACGCAGCGGGAGGCCGCCTATCCCAACCTGCCGGACGAGTCGGTGGCGCGCCTGGCGGACAAGGCGGTGGAGCCGCTTTTGGACGAGCTGCTCGCCGGCCCCATGGGCGACGGCGAGCGCAGCCGCGCCCGCTTTGAGGCCGCGCGGAGCGCCGTGCGGCGCACGGCGGTGGCCATCACCCGCCAGCTTGCGGCGGGCCGCTTCTCGCTCTATCGCACCGAAGCCGCCTTCGGCTACGAGGGCGGCCTGCCGCCCATCGTGCTGCTTCTCGCCGACGGCCGGCAGGTGGCCCTGCGCGGCCGCATCGACCGCATCGACCGCTACGACGCGCCTGACGGCGTCTATCTGCGGGTGATCGACTACAAATCCTCGCGCCAGAGCCTCGAGGCGGCCCGCGCCTGGTGGGGGCTTGAGCTCCAGCTCCTTTTGTATCTGGATGTGTGCACCCGCGCCATCCCCGGCGCAAAGCCCGCGGGCGCGTTTTACTTCTATGTGGCCGACCCGCTGGTGGAAAGCGACACGGACGCGGCCCAGGCCGTCGAGGGCAAGCTGCGCGAGGTTTTTCAGCTCCGCGGCATCACCCTCAGCGACGTGGAGGTTCTCTCCGCCATGGACGGCGGGGAGGCGCCCTGGGTCATCCCGCCGGTCTATCTCAGGAGCGGCGAGCTCAAAAAGACGGCCCGCGCGCTGGACATGCCCCAGCTCACCGCCCTGCTTTCGCACGCCCGCGAGGTAGCCGTGGCGCTGGCCAGCCGCCTCTTTGGCGGCGAGACGGCCATCTCCCCCGCGCGCGACACCGACCGTACCGCCTGCGACCGCTGCGACTTTCAGGCCGTCTGCCGCTTTGACGCCGCCTCGCCCGACGCCCCCTTCCGTGAGCTTCCTCCCATGGACATGGAAGCGCTCAGGGAGGCCCTCTCTGCCCCGACGGAAGAAAAACGCTGAGGGCGTTGCTATTCTCGCCCGCTTCATGTATAATGGAGATGTAAGGACGGCGGCGCGAGGCGCCGTCGGGAGAGAACAAAACAGTGTAAGGAGGCGTTACCATTGATTCAGGTGATTGCCGGCAAAAAGGGCTCGGGTAAAACCAAGCGCATCATCGACATGGCCAACCAGGCTAGCCAGGAAAGCAAGCACGACATCGTTTTCATCGACGATGACAATCGCTATATGTTCGACCTTCGTCATGAGGTGCGCTTTATCAACGCCAGCGAGTACGACCTGCTCAGCGACCATATGTTCATGGGCTTTCTCTGCGGCGTCGTGGCGCAGAACTTCGACGTGGGCCTGATCTTCATCGACGCGTTCAAAAAGCTCATCCACAACGAGCTTGCCACCAGCGAATGGGTCTTTAAGCGGCTGGAAACCATCAGCGCCAATCACAGCGTGGACTTTGTCATTTCCGTCAGCGCCGGTATCGAGGAGCTGCCGGAGTTCATCAAACCCTACGTCATCTGATGCCCCGGAGGCATTGGGGGGGCGGCCGGCAGCCGCCCCTTTTTGTGTATGCAATTTGGCCTTTACACCGTTTCAAAAACCGTGTATGATGGAAACACTTCCAAAGGAGAAGACCTGTCAGGAGGGTGATCGCATGTCCTTTTTCTCCACGCGCGGGGGCGCCTGCGTAACCGCGTCTCAGTCCATTCTCTGGGGCCTGGCCGGGGACGGCGGCCTGTATGTGCCCAGCCTTTTTCCCCAGATCTCCAGCGAGCGGCTGGCCGCCCTGTCCACCCAGGACTACCGCCAGCGCGCCGCGCGCATCCTGCGCGATTTTCTGGAGGACTACTCCATCTCCGAGATTGAGCGCGCCGTGGATGCGGCCTATGCCGCGGACGCCTGGGACGACCCCGCGATCGCGCCCGTGCGCGAGCTGAGCGAGGGCGTGCATGTGCTGGAGCTGTTCCATGGGCCGACGCTGGCGTTTAAGGACGTGGCGCTCAAGCTCCTGCCCCATCTGGTGCGCCTGGCCGCCGAAAAGAACGACGAGAAGCGCGAGATCAGCATCATCGTGGCCACCAGCGGCGATACCGGCAAGGCGGCGCTGGAGGGCTTCCGCGACGTGCCCGGCACCAGTTGCTCGGTGTTCTATCCCCATGGCGGGGTCAGCCGCGTGCAGGAGCTGCAGATGACCACCACCGGCGGGCACAACACGCACGTCATCGGCGTCCGGGGCAACTTCGACCAGGCCCAGACCGGCGTCAAGCGCCTTTTTGGCGATCCCGCGTTCCATGAGCGCATGGACCGCCTGGGCAAGCTTCCCTCCTCGGCCAACTCCATCAACTTCGGTCGTCTGGCGCCGCAGGTCGTCTATTATTTCACCGCCTACACCGACCTGCTGCGGCGCGGCATCATCCGCATGGGGCAGAGCATCAATTTCGTGGTGCCCACCGGCAACTTCGGCGACATCCTGGCCGGCTATTACGCCATGCGCATGGGCCTGCCCATCCGCCGCCTGATCTGCGCCAGCAACCGCAACAACGTCCTGACGGACTTTTTCAGCGACGGCACCTATTACACGCACCGCACCTTCTTTAAAACCATGTCCCCCAGCATGGACATCCTCGTCAGCTCCAACCTCGAGCGCCTGCTCTATGAAGCCGCGGGCCGGGACGGCGAGCTGGTGCGAACCTGGATGGCCCAGCTCTCCTCCAGCGGCAGCTTCTCCATCGGCGCCCAGCGGCTTCATGAGCTTGGCAAGATCTTCTGGGCCGGCTGCGCCGACGACAACATGACCGCCGCGGAGATCCGCCGCGTCTACGAGCGCACACACTACGTCATGGACCCGCATACCGCCGTGGGTTCCTGCGTGCTGGAGCAGTATCGCGAGCAGACCCGCGACCAGACGCTCACCGTTCTGGTTTCCACCGCCAGCCCCTACAAGTTTGCCCACGACGTGACCGAAAGCCTTCTGGGGCCGCAGGCCGTTGAAGGCATGGACTTTTTGGCCTGCTCCCGGGAGCTGGAGCGTCTCAGCGGCGTGCCCATGCCCGCGCAGGTGCGCGACCTGGCCGGCCTGCCGGTGCGCCACACCGCTCTGTGCGATCCCGACGGCATGGAAGACGCGCTTTTTTCGGTTCTTTCCTGAAAAAAAGAAAAAAATCTCAGAAGGCTGTTTCACTTTCTCCGTATACGGGGTATACTAGAATCACGGGGTCGGAAACGCGCCCCGATGAGGATAACAATTCCAAGGAGGTCATTAGATCATGAAATGGATTTGCAAGGTTTGCGGCTATGTTTATGAAGGTCCCGAGGCGCCCGAATTCTG
>CALVKX010000254.1 GCA_944333375.1 uncultured Eubacteriales bacterium | reverse complement strand
ACTCGTGCTAGCCTGTCCACCTCCTCTCGCGCCTCCTTCTTAAGCTTCTGGTTGCCGGGCATCAGCATCGCGCCCGCGCCCACAGCAAAGCCGATGGCACCTGCCGCCGCCGTTTTGAGCATGCTCATCCGTCGTCCTCCTCTCCAAGCGTACGCCTTAACTGCGCCCATGTCAGGAGCCTGGGCACCACCACCTCGCCCGCGCGCGCGCCTCCGTCCACACGGAACTGCGAAGCGTAGACACGCCTGCCCAGCAGCCGGTACACCGGCCCCTGGCTCAGCTCCAGCGCCTCCAGCCTGAGTGTGTCGCCGTGAAAAATCACGTCGGTCACCTCGCCCACGCACTCTCCCGTCGTCAGGAAAGCGCGCCCGAGCATCCCGGGCTGTCCGTCGGGAACGGGGCCGGGCTTTTCTCTCACCAGCACGCATCGGCTGCCCACCACGGCGATGCCGTCGCGGCAGACCCATTTCGCGGCTCCGATCCCCTTTCTGACCACGATGCCGCTGAGCCTGCGCGCATGCGCGTCCGCAATCGCGCGCTCCACGTATCCAAGCTGCCTGTCCTGCCACACCACGGGCAGTCCCACCATGCGGTTGAGACTTGTCAGCATGCCCTGCCTCCCTTCCACGGGCGTACCGCTAGCTTGCCCGGCCGGGCGCGCGGCCCTGCAAACAATGCCTGCCAAAAGCGGCAGTTCGCGGCCTGTGGATGTGCTTTTTCTTCCTCGAAAAAAGGGAAATTCATCCACCGTGCGGGCCGTTAAGCGCTTTGATTGCCCATAATCCCGCCGCCCGGTCTGGAAGCGCCATCCATTTCCCTGCCTTTACAGCCCTGTTTTTCCTGATATTGGCTCCTTTGGCGCTTGTCGCGGCGGAAGGGAAGGCCTATGCTGTTTCGTCAGATGAGAGAACGGCAAGGGGCATCCCCTTGGCCAAAACAAAAAGGAGGTATCCCGATTATGCAAAAGACCCATCTCTACAAAAGATGCCTCCCGGCGCTGGCGCTCATCCTGGCGCTGATGCTGCCGCTGGTGTCGCTGGCCGAGGTCAGCAAGGTCGTCAAGGGCGGCGCGCTGAACATGCGCGCGGAGCCGTCCCTGTCGGCCAAGGTCCTCCGTCAGTATCCCACCGGCACCTGGATGACGGTCCTTGAGGACCAGGGCGAGTGGAGCAAGGTGCGCGTGAACGGTCTGGAGGGGTATGTCATGAGCAAGTACCTTTCCGACACGTCCAGCGACAGCACGCTGTATGTGCGCACCAACACCGGCCGCGGGCTCAACCTGCGCGACCTGCCCAGCCTTGAGGGCAACATCATCACCAGCTTCAAACCCGGCACGGCGGTCACCGTCCTGCTTCGCGGCAACGGCTGGTACAAGGTGAGCGTTGATGGCAAGACCGGCTACATGGCCAGCCAGTACCTCAGCAGCTCCCAGAGCAGCAGCGGCGGCGGCAGCTCCACCACCGGCTATCCCAAGACCGGCGTGGTCAACAACCCCGGCGCCAACCAGGTGCTCATGCTGCGCGAAACCGCCAGCACGGACGCCCGCGTTCTGGGCTACTACCGCAACGGCACCAGCGTTCAGCTGCTGGGCGAAAGCGGCAGCTTCTACAAGGTGACGGTGGCCGGCAAGAGCGGTTACATGATGAAAAAGTACATCAAGGTGACCGGCTCCTCCACCGGCGGCAGCTCCACGCTGCCCCAGACCCCCTTCACCGCCAAGCTGGTCAACCCCAACGGCAACTACATCGTCAACTTCCGCACGGCCCCCGGCCTGAGCTCGCCGATCATCAAGGCGCATCCCGTGGGCAAGGAAATCACCGTCCTTGAGGTCGGCGATGTGTGGTGCAAGGCCGAGATCGACGGCGTGACCGGCTATGTGAGCCGCTACTTCTTCCAGGCCGTCAAGTAATCCAAACCCAAAAAAGGGGGCTGCCGCGCCCGAAAGGCACGGCAGCCCTTTTTTGCATTTTTCCGTCTTTCAGCTTTCCGATTTCAGCAGCTCCTCCGCCTGCGACTCGCCCAGCACCCGCAGGCCCCGCTGCGAAAGCAGGCGCGCGCACAGGCCGTCGCCCCGCGTGAGCGTGCCGGTGAAGGTGCCGTCATAGACCCGGCCCAGGCCGCAGGAGGGGCTTCTTTCCTTGAGCAGCGCGCAGCGGCAACCGCAGGCCAGCGCGATCTTCTCCGCCTCCCGCGCGCCGCGCGCAAACGCCTCCGTCACGTCCCGGCCGTCGCGGGTCACCACCCGGCCGCTTCGGATTTCAGAGGGCTCGCGAGGCGTTGGCAGTCCGCCCATCACCTCCGGGCAAACCGGCACCAGCACGTGCCGCTCCCGCAGGACGTCCAGGCAGTCCAGGCGCTGCGCGCCGCCGTCATAGCGGCAGCGAAAGCCCATCAGGCAGGCGCTCACCAGCACGTTCATACGCTTCGTCCCCCGCTCACATCGCCTTGGTGGAATTGCAGCTCACCATGCCGCGCTCGGCGTCCAGGGTGACCACGGCGCCGCTTTTGAGGATCTTGGTGGCGTTTTCCGCGCCAATGATGACGGGGATGTTGAGGCTCATGCCGGCGATGGCGCCGTGGCCGTTGGGGTTGGAGTCCTCCAGAATCAGGCCGCTGGCCTTGCGCACCAGGGGCAGAAGGGTGTTGCTGGTCTGCGCGATGACCAGGATGTCGCCGTCCTGGAAGGTGCGCAGGGCCTCCTCGCTGTTGCGGCACACGCACAGGCTCCCGCAGCAGCTCTGCTCCGTCACGCCCCGGCCGGTGACCAGAATATGGCCCACCACGTGCACCTTCATGAGGTTGGTGGTGCCGCTGATGCCAAGCGGCACGCCGGCGGTCATGACCACCAGCTCGCCGTCGTGCAGAAGGCCGGCCTCCTCGCCCGCCTCCACGGCGCGCTCAAACAGGTCGTCGGTGTTGGTGGCCTCCTCGATCATGAGCGGGATCACGCCCCAGCTCAGATTGAGCTGGCGGCAGACCGTCTCGTCGGTGGTGCAGCAGATGATGGGGCAGCTGGGACGGTACTTGGAGATCATGCGCGCGGTGCGCCCGCCCTTGGTGACGGTGAGGATGGCCGCCGCGCCCAGATCGTGCGCCGAGGTGCAGGTGGCGTGGGAGATGGCGTTGGTCACGTCGGGCGTGAGATCGGTGTCGCGCTCCTTGAAGCGCTTGCGGTAGTTGATGTCCGCCTCGGCGCACATGGCGATGCGCGCCATGGTCTGCACGGCTTCCACGGGATAGAGGCCCGCGGCCGTCTCGCCGGAAAGCATGATGGCGCTGGTGCCGTCGTAGATGGCGTTGGCCACGTCGGCGGCCTCGGCGCGGGTGGGGCGCGGGTT
>CALVKX010000253.1 GCA_944333375.1 uncultured Eubacteriales bacterium | reverse complement strand
AACCGCTTCGCCTGAGGCTTGGTGATGACCGCGTCGGTGGCCACCACGGCGATGGTGGTGTTCTGCCCGGTGGTGATGCGCGGGGTCCCGGGGGCGGGCGCCGCGCCGTGCAGCAGGCTTTCGCACAAAACGGGGGTCCCGTCGGGCATGCGCCCGAAGCCCAGCGGCCGGCCGTTTCGGATGTCATAGACGTCGCCGCAGGCGTTGACCACCGCGATCGCGCCCACCGTCACCCCGCAGGGCAGGGTGAGGCTGGCCGTGCCCACGCCGCTTCGCATGGGCGTTGCGCCGGGAACAAGCTTGCCCACCGTGGCGCCCGTACCGGCGCCGTGCGCGCCCTGCTCGACCACCTTGGAGGCCGCCTTGCACGCCTCGATGCCCATGGCCTCGTCGGGACGGATATGCGCGTCGCCCACGGTCAGGTCAAAGATCACGGCGCCGGGCACGATGGGCACATGGCATACGCCCATATCCATGCCGAGCTGATGCTTTTCCAGAAACGACATCACGCCCGTGGCCGCGGCCAGGCCAAACGCGCTTCCGCCCGCCAGCACCACGGCGTTTGCGCGCTCCACGGTGTTTTCCGGCGCGCACAGGTCCGTTTCCCGCGTACCCGGCGCCGCGCCGCGCACGTCCGCACCCACCACCGCGCCGTCGTGGCTGGCCAGGACCACCGTCACGCCGGTCCTGGCCGCGGCGTTCTGCGCCTGTCCCACACGGATGCCGTGCACCTGGGTGATGCTTCCTTCGAAAACCGGCTGTTTCATCAAAAAACCTCCTTCGATACCAATCAGCAATATCCCATCAGCCCGCGCACGGAGACGTCCCCGCTGAGCACGCGGCGCTCGCCGCCGCCGTCCTCGGTCACGATCAGCGCGCCGGTTTCGTCGATGCTCTGCGCCGTTGCGGTGAACTCTCCGCTTAGCCCGACCACCTTCACGCGCCGGCCCAGCGTGACCGACCGGGCCACATACTGATCGAGGATGCCCGCCAGCCCCTCCCGCTCCAGCGCGTCCACGGCGTTTTCCATATGGCACAGGTAGGCCAGCAGAAGCCGCCTGCGGCAGATGGGCGGCGCGCCGGGATCGGCCTTTCGCAATTCGATGAGCAGCGACGTCGCCTTCTCCTGAAGCTCTCCCTCAAAGGCCGTCTGGTTGACGTTGATGCCCACGCCGGGGATCACGAAGCTCAGCCCGTCCATGTCCGCCGCCAGCTCGCTCAAAATGCCCACGCACTTCTTGCCGTTGAGAATCACGTCGTTGGGCCATTTGATGCCGGGTTCCAGGCCGGGGCAGATTTCCGCGATGGCCCCGGCC
The DNA here is from genome assembly GCA_944333375.1 of uncultured Eubacteriales bacterium. Next base: position 2,036 of record CALVKX010000253.1, on the reverse strand, counting down.
GCGGCCAGCGCCGCGGCCAGCGTGAACAGCTGCGCCTGCTCGGTGGGCAGCGAGGGCCGGAGCACCAGCGACTGCGTCAGCGCCACGCCCGCGGGGGTTTCCCACCGGCGCTGAAGCCGTCCCCGCCCGGCGGTCTGCTGGTCGCACAGGGCCAGGCTGCCGGACGGCGCACCCGATCGCGCCAGCTCCTTGGCGCAGATGTTGGTGGAATCCATCTTCGCCTCGTAGGCGATCTCGCCCCGCCCGGCCCAGCGGGTATCCAGCTCATGCAGGAGGTAGCCGGGCAGCAGGCTGTTGTCCTCCGGGTCCAGCCGGTAGCCGAGCTTCCCTGCCGATATGATGCGGTATCCCTCCGCGCGCAGCTTTTCCATGCGCTTCCACACGGCGGCGCGCGTCAGGCCGAGCTGCGCGCACAGCTTTTCGCCCGAGATGGGCTCCCGCGTGGACAGCATGCCCAGAATCGGGTCCATGGCCTATGCTTCCTCCTTTTTCGGGGGCTTTTTGCGCTTCTGGTAGCGCTCTTCCTCGCTGAAGATACAGCCGCAGTACTTCTGCATGTACAGCCCCAGCGCCCGTGCGCGGTCCTGCCCCTCCCGGAAATAGGGGCGGAAATCGCGATAGAGAAACGAAACGCCGAATTCCTTCGCGGCCGCCCGGGCCGTCTCGGCCAGCAGCTCGTGGTTCTGATAAGGGCTTACAAAGAGCGTGGAGGTAAAATGCGAAAATCCGTTTTCGGCGGCGTAGCGCGCGGCCGAACGCATCCGCAGCCGGTAGCATACCCTGCAACGGCCCGCAAAATCGCCCCCCACCTCGCCGAGGAAGGGCCTGAGGCCATAGCCGCCATACACCACCAGCTCAAGGCCGATCGACCTGGCGTATTCCACCAAAGTGTTTCGGCGCATGCGAAACTCCGTAAAGGGATGGATGTTGGGATTGTCCCAGAAGCCCACCGGCTCAATCCCCTCGCCGCGCAGGGTCTGGATGCACATGATGGAGCACGGGGCGCAGCAGATATGAAGCAGCACGTTCATCGCTTTTCCTCCTTCCTCAATATTGTAACACCTGCGGCGCGCGCAGACAAGTTTCCAAATCCGGCCGGATGTGCTATACTGATGCGGAAAGTCATTTTCGGGGAAGGAGCCTTGCGCCATGTATTCCATCTTGACCCGCGGCCTGTGCTGCGTGCTGTGCTGTCTGCTTCTGATTCCCTGCGCCCTGGCGGACGAGGAGCGCGACGCGCTCTTTGAGGCCGCTCTGGAGGGCCTTCTCTCCCCCGCCCGGCAGGCGGACCTGGACCGCGCGTGCAGCCTTCACACGGGCGACAGCGCCTATGTCCCCTGCGTCGCGCCGGAGATCACGCCCTATGACGAGCAGGATACAACCGTCTATCCGCCGGTCAACGGCACCTTTGATTCCTCCGATGAATCCGTGGTGACCGTGACGGAGGCCGGTCTGATGACGGGCGTTTCGCCCGGCGAAGCCACCGTGACCTATCGGACCGCCGGGGGCGAGCTCACCTACCGGGTGACGGTGAGCGACGAGGCGCTCCCCGAGCTCATCAAAAACTATATCTACGTTCTCAACCGCGAGTTTTACACCGTCAAGCGCGCCCGCCTGCCCAAGTACAACCAGTACGCCAAGTGGTACTACGGCAGGAAAAACGAGGTGGGCTGGTGCTCGGTATTCACCATCTACTGCGCCAACGCCGCCGGGGCCAATCCCATCAAAGTGGCCGATCTGGAAACGGAAGGCGAGTCCTCCGTGCAGTTCTTCCGCGAGGGGCAGGTGGGGCGCCAGTACGACGGCTTTCTGGAGCTGGACCGCTTTGTCAGCGTGCCCAAACCCGGGTATCTGGTCATCTACGCGGACATGAGCAACGCCTACCGCACCGTGCACATCGGCTCGGTGACGGATGTGCAGGACCTGGGCGGCGGCTTCTACGCCGTGACCACGGTCGAGGGCAACATGTCCAACAGCGTCAAGAGCTACTGCTACGTCTACGACAGCAACAAGCCCAACCACATGGTGGGCGTGGA
>CALVKX010000252.1 GCA_944333375.1 uncultured Eubacteriales bacterium | reverse complement strand
CATGTCCGCGCAGGCAAACTTTGCCGCAAGCTTGCTCATCCATGCGGTCGCCCCAGGCTTATCCGATTGCGCGATACGCACAGCGCACGGCCTGGCCGTTCGCTGTACCGGGCAGCTCGCAGCATAGCTGCTCGCTGTCCGTTGCCCGTCGGATGTCCGCTCGTCTGTGCAGGCAAGCCTGCCCATCCGTGCGGCCGCCCTCCGGGCTTATCGCGCAAAAACCCCGGCAGCATCATTCCTGCGAAATGATACCGCCGGGGTTCCTTCAACCATGCTTAAAGCGCCGTAATGCTGACTGCATGCATATAAGCGTCAGAGCCATAGGCGCAGGACACGCTGACCTGCTTTCCGCGGACCAGCACCTTGCAGTTATTCAGACTGCTTAAAACGTCCAGCTTCAGCTCCATCATTCCGCCGCTCGTCTTCAGATAGAGCATGTTTTCATTGGATTTTCCATCCACGGTTCCCGTCACCGTGACGGTGGAAGAGGTGTTCACATTCGCCGGAGAGGTGCTCTCCTTTTCTGCCACAATGCGCGACGCATGCTGATACGCGTCCGAACCGCGGTAGAAAGAAACGGTCAGTTCTCTGCCCGGCATCAGCACCTTACCATTCGAGGCATCCGTGCCGCCATCGATCACGATCTCCATCAGACCGCCGTCCGTGGACAGATACAGCAGATTTTCCTTCGTCTGATCCGTCACCTTCCCCTTCACCGTGGTAACGGAAACCCCGTTTATCGTCTCTGTCGTCGTCTTTGACGTATCCGCATCCGAAATGCTCACCGCGTGCATCCAGGCATCGGAGCCTCTCGCACAGGTAACCTGATATTCCTTTCCCGCCACCAGAACGGTTACCCCGTTCATATTCGTGGTCGCATCCAGCTTGATCTGCATCTCCCCCTGCGGGGTGTCCAGATACAGAATATCCTCTCTGGTCTTATCATCGATCTCACCCGTCACGGTCACCGTGCTGGAATAATCAATCGTACTCGCATCCACCGGCGTGCTGTTGGTGATTTTCGCCGCATGCAGGTAAGCGTCAGAGCCATAGGTCACATCCACATAAATCTCTCTTCCGGGAAGCAGGATCTTGCACGCGCTGGCATCCGTATTCGCATCCAGCTTGATCTCCATCTTCCCCTGCGCCGTGGAAAGCATCAACAGTTCTTCCGTCGTTCCGGACAAAATCGTTCCGTAGACTGTGGCAATCACCTCAGCCGCCCTGACCTGCATCACGCCGGCCGGTAAAAATGCCGACAGGAGCATCAGGCTGACCAGCAGGGCCGCCTTCCTCTTTCTGCCCTTCTTCATAAGCATAACCCTCCCTTTCGTCCTTTGTATTATCACAGGTTAGGATCATCATATAATATTTGTCCGGGAAAAGCAACTGATTTCACGCATCCGAAACACAGCCCCAGATTGGTGTGTCGTTCCAAAGAATGCTTTTCTTCCTTTATGAAGTCCCATGATTTTTTATAATCCCCGCATACCGAAAACCCGGAATCAGAAATAAAGGTCAGAAAAGCGTTCGGCTGATCCCTGTATTTTTTTGCAAAGACATAGGCATCCCGCTCTTTTTCTTCGTCGCTGCTGTTCAGTTTGTCGTACAAGACATGATCCAGATTAGAGGACAAATAGTATGCTCTGTATGGAACCGCTCCCCAAACTTTGCTTATTGAACAAATGCGGTCTATATTTTCTCTTTTTCTCTGATTCCTTTTTATCATCTGTTCCGGCCTTGCTGTCCATATCCCGGTCGTTGTATAGAACGGTTCCTCTCTTTCCGCATCCAGAACAATGGCTTCATCGGGAATATAGGCCTCGTGGGCTTCACCCAGGACGGCAGCGGCAAAGGCCGTGGCGTCGGCAATGCCTTCGACCACCGTGGCGGGGCCGCGGAAGCAGTCGCCGGCGGTGTAGACGCCCTCCACATTGGTCTTGAGATCGGGCAGTCCCTTGGCGTCCAGCCGGACACCTGCTGCCTCGAAGACCGCGGGATCCACCTTCTCGCCCACGGCGGAGACGACCACGTCGCAGTCGATCTCCACGGTCTCGTCGGTTTCCACCGGGCGGCGGCGGCCGGAGGCGTCGGGCTCACCCAAGACCATTTTCTTACACAGGAGCTTGCCGTTTTCCTGCTTCACCGGCGCGGCCAGCTCCAGGAAGTTGACGCCGTCGTCCATGGCCAGCTCCAGCTCCTCGGCGTCGGCAGGCATATATTTCCGGGTGCGGCGATAGACAATGGTGGAGGACTTGGCGCCGGCGCGCAGGGCAGCCCGGGCGGCGTCCATGGCGGTGTTGCCGCCGCCCACCACGGCCACGTGACCCAGCTCCAGGCCGGAGAGACCCTTGATGGCCTTGAGCCAGCCGATGACCGGCTGGACATTGCCGGGGATGTCGAGACGGCCGGGCTTCCAGGCGCCCACGGCCAGGAGGATATGGGTATAGCCCTGGGCTTTGAGCTCGGGCACAGCGGGCGCCACGGTATTCAATCGGACGTCCACGCCCAGCTTGTAGAGCATGGCGGCGTCCTTGTCCATGGCCTCGTCGGAGATGCGGAAGGCCGGGATCACCTGGCGGACGATGCCGCCCAGCTGATCCTCCTTCTCAAAGAGGGTAACGGCCACGCCCTCACGCGCCAGGAGGTGCGCCGCGGCCATGCCGGTGGGGCCGCCGCCAACGATGGCCACCTTGATCCCAGCCTTGGGGGCGGCGGGCACCAGGGTGGGCAGCACCGCGTCATAGCCCCGCTCCGCCGCCACCAGCTTGGTGTCGCGAATCTGCACGGAGCGCTCGTAGAAGTTTCTCGTGCACTTGTCCATGCAGTGGTGGGCGCAGATGGTGCCAGTGATAAAGGGCAGGGGGTTCTTCTCCAAAATCACCCGCAGGGCAGCCTCGTACTCGCCCTGACGGCAGAGCTCGATATATTCTGGGATATCCTGGCCGATGGGGCAGCCGCCCTTACAGGGAGCCGTGCCGCAGTCAAAGAGAGGCACTTTCTCATAGAGCTTCCGCCGGGGCAAGGGCTTGACGGCCTTCTGGTGGAGGGGATCCCGGCGGGCTTCCAGCGCAAGCGCCGAGAGCGCCACGGTATCCACCTTGGTAAAGGGTTTGAAGGGGAGCTTCTCCAGCTTCTCGCCGATCTGCTTGAAGCGCTGATAGCCGCCGGGCTTAAGCTCGGTGGTGGCCATGGTAATGGGCCAGATATGGCAGGAGAAGATCTTATCGATGTTAAAGAAGTCGGCGCCGCCGGAGTAGCTGAGGCGCAGCTTGCCGTCAAATTCCTTGGCAATGCGGTTGGCCATCTCGATGGTCAAGGGGAAGAGGGACTTGCCCGCCATGTACATCTCCTCGGAGGGAAGCTCATT
>CALVKX010000251.1 GCA_944333375.1 uncultured Eubacteriales bacterium | reverse complement strand
CCCACCAGCCAGATCGTGGGCACGCAGGCCGTGATGAACATCCTGGGCGGCGAGCGCTACAAGATGGTCACCAAGGAGTCCAAGGGCCTGCTGCGCGGCGAGTACGGACGGCTGCCCGCCCCGGTCAACGAGGAAGTGCGCAAGAAGTGCATCGGCGACGACAAGGTCATCACCCATCGTCCTGCCGACGACATCCCGCCCGAACTGGAGAAGTACCGCGAGGAGATCCGTGACTACTACCAGCAGGAGGAGGACGTGCTCAGCTACGCCCTGTTCCCGCAGGTGGCGATCAAATACTTCCAGTACCGCCAGGCCAGGCAGCTTGGCGTGGACAGCACCATGCTCAACAAGGAAGAAAAGACCATGCCCGTGTGATAAATCACGGTGGGCGGGACGGCCGCAGGCGCCGTCCCGCCTTTGTATGTTCCCGCCGGTTCGGTGGGAGGATAAACAAGGCGGCGGCCCGTCAAGCGGCCGCCCCGCAGGGAGAGGAAGCATATGTGCACCAGCATCGCAATGACAGCGGGAGACTTCTATTTTGGGCGCAACCTGGATCTGGAATATGCCTTTGGCGAGCAGGTGGCAATCACCCCGCGCCGCTATCCCATCGCCTTTCGAATGGCGGGGGAGCTTGCGCGCCACCATGCCATGATCGGCATGGCGACGGTCGCGGACGGCTATCCCCTGTACGCCGAAGCGGCGAATGAAAAGGGCCTGTGCATCGCGGGCCTGAATTTTCCCCAAAACGCCTTTTATCCCGCCGAAAAGGCGAACGACAAGGCCAATGTCTCGCCCTTCGAGCTGCCGCTGTGGGTGCTGGGACAGTGCGAAAGCGTGGCGCAGGCCAGAGCGCTGTTGGAGCGCACGCATCTTGTGGCGGTCAATTTCAGCGACGCCATGCCTCTGGCGCCGCTGCACTGGCACATCGCGGACCGGGAAAGCTCCGTCGTCCTGGAGTGCATGCGTGACGGGATGCACATCCACGACAACCCCGTGGGCGTGCTGACCAACAACCCGCCCTTTGACTTCCAGATGAACAACCTGCGCCAGTACATGGGGCTTACCTCCGGGGAGCCGGAAAACACCCTCGGCCCCGGGCTGGAGCTCACGCCCTTCGGCCGGGGCTTTGGCGCGATCGGCCTTCCGGGGGATTTTTCGCCCGCGTCGCGCTTTGTCAAGGCGGCGTTCCTGCGGATGAATTCCGTCTGCGAGGAAAACCAAGAGCGCTGCGTTTCGCAGTTTTTCCACCTGCTGGACGCCGTGGCCATGCCGCGCGGCGCGGTACGGGCCGGCGAGCGCTGGGACATCACCACCTATTCGTGCTGCATCAACGCCGGCAAGGGCATCTATTATTACAAGACGTATGACAACAGCCGGCTCACCGCCGTCGATATGCATCATGAGGACCTGGAGGGGCGCCAGGTCAGGAGCTTCGCGCTGGAAACCGGGCTTGGGATTGCCCGCGCAAACTGACGGACATCAGAAAAGCGGACGGAGGAGAAGCGCTTCTTTTCCGCCCGCTTTTTGTTGTCCCGATGAATGACCATGCCCTCAGGCGCCGGGCTTCATCCGGCCAGAGGCAGCAGATTGAGCAGCAGAAGCCAGCTCAGCCCATAGTAGGTCACCACGGCCACCAGGTCGTTGACGGTGGTGATGAGCGGCCCGGAGGCCACGGCGGGATCGACGTTGATCTTCTTGAAAAACAACGGTATCAGCGTGCCGATGGCGCTGGAGATGACCATTGCCACAAGCAGCGAGAGGCCGATGCAGCCGGAGACGGCAAAGGCGGTCAGCGGCGTGCGCCCCATGACCAGGCAGATGTAGAGCCCCAGCAGCCCGAAGGCGGCCACACCCAGCAAAAGGCCGTTGGCCGAGCCGATGCGCATCTCCTTGGCAACCAGTCCGAATTTCTGCCGCAGCGTCAGGTTTTCGTCCATCAGCACACGGATGGTCACCGCCAGGGATTGCGTGCCCACATTGCCCGCCATGTCCAGAATGAGCGACTGAAAGCACATGATGAGCGTGAGCCTGGACACCACCTGCTCAAAGGCGCTGACGACGGATGAGACCAGCATGCCAAGCCCCAGAAGCACCATCAGCCAGGGCAGGCGTTTTTTCATGCTCTGCACGAGCGGTTCGCTCAGGTCCTCCTCCGCGGTCAGACCGGCCAGGCGGGCGTAATCCTCGCCCATCTCGTCATCCACAACCTGCACAAGGCTCTGGGAGGTAATCACGCCCAGGAGGTGATTGCTGCTGTCCAGCACCGGGATGAGGTCCTCGGAGTAGTCCTTGAGCAGCTCGATGCACTCGTCAATGCTCTCGTGGCCGTAGACATAGGGGTAGGAGGTCATGATAAGGCTTTGAAAATCGGTGTCGGGACGCGCGATGATGAGCTCCTTGAGGTCGATGGCGCCGCAGAAGATGTCCGCGCCGTCGCGCACAAAGAGGGTGGAGATGTTGTCGTTGACGGCGGCCTGCTCGATGAGCGAGCTCATGGCCTGCTTGACCGTCAGGCTGTTTTGCACGCAAATATAGTTGGTGGTCATCCGACTGCCGATCTCATCGTCGTCAAAGGTCAGCATCAGCGCCAGATCGGTTTTGGAACTCTCGTCCAGACATTCGAGCAGGCCGCTCTTGTAGCGGGGCTCCAGCTCGGAGAGCAGGGAAAGCGCGGCGTCGGACTCCATGCTGTCAATCGTCTGAGCGGCCTTGCGCAGGTCCATCTCCGACAGGTAGCCGGCCGCGTCCACGCTCTCAAGGCGCTCCATCACATTGGCCAGCGTATCGGCGCTCAAAATGCGGTAGAGCTTTTTCCGCTCGGCCGGGCTCAGCGAGGACAGCGCGCCCGCGATGTCCTTTTCGTGGTAATCTTCCAGCCGCTCCCGAAGAACCTTCGGAGAGGCGGGGCTTTTGACGATGCGGATGATCTCCCGCGCGTAATCGGGTTTTGGGGAGAGGGCGGTTTTCACCGCCTGAAGAATTCTCGGTTCCATTGGTTTCGCCTCCTGGCCGGGTGATCCGGCCAGGGGCGTGCGGGCATGCGCAGGCCGTCCCGCGCCTGCTCAGGAACGGGACAAACGGCTTCCGGCACATACGCGCCGCCGCCGGCCGGTCTTTGTTCTTCGGCCCTGACTGTCACATCCGTCCATCCCGCTCACCTGCCTTTCCTGTTGCCACCATTGTACACCCGCTGCCGCCCGGTGACAAGGGGCGAAATTCCATCAAAAAGGCGGGGCCGGTCCGGCCCCGCTTCTGACTGTCAAAAAACCCTTTTGGGAGGGTTGGAGGGCCCGCAGGCCCGCAACCTCAATCGTCGCGGCGGGCGCTGGCCGCGCCCACCGCTCGTTTCGGTTGACTCCTTCGGGTCGCTTTGC
>CALVKX010000250.1 GCA_944333375.1 uncultured Eubacteriales bacterium | reverse complement strand
GCCATCTGCTCCACCACCTTGACCTCGGTGGCGATGGAGGCATGGTCCGTGCCGGGCAGCCAGAGGGTGGGGTCGCCTTTCATGCGGTGGTAGCGGATGGGCGCGTCCTGCAAAAGACAGTCCATCGCGTGGCCCATGTGGAGCTGCCCGGTGATGTTGGGCGGGGGCATGACGATGGTGAAGGGCTTCTTGCCCGCCTCGCGGTGCGCCACGAACGCGCCGCCTTCCTCCCACATGCGGTAGAGCTTATCCTCAATGGCCTGCGGATTGTATACCTTTTCCATCTCAAAATCCATGGGGTTTTCCTCCCTTTCATTCCCGGTCCGTCTCAAAGACCGGGGAACACATCCAACAGGATCAGCGCGCCCAGCAGCGCCAGCGCGAGGCCGGCCAGCCTGACCGGCAGCACGGCGCGCTCGCCCCGATCGCCCAGCACCAGCCGGCATATCCTGGTCGCCTGCACGCACACCACCACGCCCGCCAGAAGCAGCGTGACGCCCGGCACGCTCAGCCTTGACAACACCTTTTGCCAGTCCATGCGTGACCGCCTCCTTCTGCGAAAACCAAAAGAGCCGCTCGCGTCCAAAGGACGGAGCAGCTCCGTGGTACCACCTTGTTTCGCGGCCCGCAGGGCCGCCTCTTGGCGCTGTAACGTGCGCGCACGGCGAGGCTATGGCATGGCCATTCACCCCGCGCCCTCCCAGGCGACCTTCCCCTTCCCGTACATCCAGACCGCCTTTCAGCCGCTGGACGGTCCTCTCTTGGGCGACGGGGGAGGGTACTCCTCCTGTTCTCAGGGCCATACGCCGCAAGGCCGCCCGAATACTCAGGCAGCCCTGCAGGCAATGGACGGATGCTTACGCATTCTCCTTCTTCTCGGTCATATCGATGACCTGAACGCCGTTGTAATAACCGCAGTGCTTGCACACGCGGTGGGACAGCTTCTTTTCGTGGCACTGCGGGCACTCGACGATGCCGGGCAGGCTGAGCTTCCAATTCGCGCGGCGCTTACGGCCACGGGCCTTGGACACTTTCCCCTTGGGAAGAGCCATGGTTACACCTCCTCATTCCGTCGCCCCGCCGCTGGCGGGGCCTTGCATATCGTTCGCCCGGGGCGAACCGGCCTTCCGGGGAATCCTGCGGCATCCGCGTGCGTTGTCCACGCGCCCTGCGCCCCTGGCCCGGCCACAAGGTATTTGTCCTTTGCAGCGCTGCGGCACGGGTTCCTCAGGAACGCCTGTCCGCAACGTGACCAATTTGTATTATATGATGGAGCAAATTCTTTGTCAAGCCCTTTTTTGAACGTCTCTGCACCATCCGCCTTCCCCGATGCCGCTGAGCACTCTCAGAGCAGAAGAGGCGGCAAACACCGTCACCGAAAGCTGCTTGTAGGTCATCCAGAAATGCAGCCGCGAATGATTCTGCAAAACGCAATACCACACAACCGGCCACAGGGCGACCGCCGCCAGCGCAAGCGCATGCGGCCAGCATTTCAGGCTTCCTTTGCGAACCGCATAAATGCCTTCCACCAGCAACATCAGCGCAAATGCGCCGACGTTGGCCCCCATGAAGAAGGTTTCCAGATTGATGAGCACTGCGCTGCGAATGCTCACGTCAACAGCGCCCGTTTCCGTATAGAAGGCCCCCGTGGTTCGGAAAGCGGCCTGAGACAGGATCTCTCCCAGCACATTTTCGCCTGTCAGCAGCGTGCCGACTACGCCCTTTCCAAACCAGGTAAGCCCGTACCCCAGGACCCACGCTGCGGACAGCAGGAATGTCTTTTTCCAGACCGGAGTCGCCCCCTCACCGTCCCCAACCATCTGCAAGAGGCAGCATACCAGCGGATAACCCAGCGCAAGGACGGGAAACGTCATGAAATCAAAAAAGCACACCAGCGACCCCAGAAGAAGGAAAAACTCGTACACACGGCTGCGAACGGCCTTCCATCCGCACAGCACGGCGGCGCTGCCCGCCAGGGCAAGGAAACTTACGGACATGTACTGCTGGCAAAACGGCGCAATCAGCAGAAACGACATCAGCAGCCCGCCGCAGAAATGCGCCGCGGTTCTCCAGCCGAACCGCTCGCGGCACTTCCATCCGCAGACAAGGAACAGCGCCATCAGGCCCATCATGTTCACATACCGGATGTTGACAATGCTCAGCACGATCATCAGCGGCCGAAGCACCACGGCATAGCCGTGCCAGTATCGCGCATAATCCGTGCGCATCGCCGCGTCCGTCACGCTTCGGCCACCGCGCAGCAGTCCCTCATAGATCCGTATATCCGTCAGATTGTCCGTGATGCTGAAGCCCGTATGCCAAAAGTAGTTGGCATACCCGCCCACCATGTTCCCCTCTTCCGTAAGCATGCCGACTGCCGCCCCGACATTGTCGCTGATCCATTCGTCGGGAAAGGAATAGGCAACCAGCATCAAGCCGGTATACAGACAAATGGCGGCCAGCAGCAGCGCTGCCAGGCGCATCCCCCTGCCCAGGACCCTTTGCATATTTCCCCTCCGCCCTAGTGCATCTGCTTCTGCGAATCCAGCAGCTCATCCAGTCCCTCAAAGGGACGGTAGGTTCCTTCGTCCTCCGGCTCCTCGTTCCACACCTTGCCCTCTTCGTTCCAGGGCTTCAGCTCCGCGGCGGCATGGCAATCCGGCCTGCCGCACACAAAGCGCATGGGCAGATTGAGCATCGCAAGCGTCAGCGCCATGTGGTCCAGCGGCACGGATTTTCCCTCGTAGCGGAAGCACTCGTCCTCGGTTTCGTTGGCGTCCTTGCGGAAGGTCTCGTCGAAGTCGATCTCAACGGCCTTCTCCGCCGGCGCCAGGCATACGGCGCAGGCGGCGCGAGCCGTGGTGGTCAGGCGTCCCTCCAGCCGCACGGTGTCGTCCACCACAAAATAGGTTCCCTCCAGCTTCACCGGGTCAAAGGTCACAGCTTCGCCGCCCACGTCCTGCGCCTCCAGCGTCAGGCTCGCCTCAAAGGGAAAGGGCGTCGCCGGGTGAACGAAACCGCGGGATACATCCAGTTCCATACTGGCACCTCCGTTTGCAAAGCGCGGCTTTTTCCGCGTCTCTCCATTATAGGGACCGCCGCGCACCCTTGTCAAGCCGCGCGGCGCACGCCGCCAGCGCCACCGGAACGGAGCCGATGAGGGGCAGGGCGTAGCGCAGATAGACCACCGGGGAAAACAGGCACACCAGAAGCGTCGCCAGCGCGGGCAGGAACACCGGCAGGATGTTCCTGCGGCGCTCCGTCACGCACTGATAGAGAAGGGCGAGCGTCAAAAGCACGTTGAAGCTCATGCTGGCGCAAAGGCCGATCAGCGGCAGCTTGTCAAAATCCATGTACCATTCCGTCAGGGCGCGCTGG
>CALVKX010000249.1 GCA_944333375.1 uncultured Eubacteriales bacterium | reverse complement strand
GGCAACTACATATCCGGCAAATCGCGGCAAAACAGGGCAAATCTTAGCAAATTAGGAGGACTTTAAAATATGATACGAGTGCTTTTCGTGTGCCACGGCAACATCTGCCGCAGCCCCATGGCGGAGTTTGTCATGAAGGACCTGATCGAAAAGGAAGGGCTCCGGGGCGTCGAGGTTGCTTCGGCCGCCACCAGCGCTGAGGAGCTGGGCCAGCCCGTCCATCCCGGCACACGTCGGAAGCTGGCGGAGCATGGCATCCGCTGCGACGGCAAGACCGCCCGTCGTCTGAGGCGCGATGACTATGAACGCTTTGACCTGCTCGTGGGCATGGACGCATACAACCTGCGCAATATGCAAAGCCTTTTCGGGGGCGATCCGGCGCACAAGGTGCATAAGCTGCTGTCCTTTTGCGGCGAGCCCGGTGACGTGGCCGATCCGTGGTATACAGGGGATTTTGAGGCGACGTGGCGGGACGTGTCGCGCGGCTGCCGCGCGCTTGCGGCGCGTCTGAAGGAAGCGGGAGGGCGAAGGGATGGACAGGGCGGAGCTTGAAGGCGAGATCCGGTCGCTGTATGCGCAGGCCGACGGCGGCATAGGCCTTGAGCCGCTGCTGGAGGGCATCTGCGATACCCTCCGCCGGCATCCAAGGGCGCTTTCCGGCATCAGCGGCCGCTATGCCGTGAAGGCGACGGATACCGGCCTTGCGCGCGCCTTCATGCTTGAGGACGGCGTATTTTCCGCGCTCTCCCCGACAGCGGCCGTGGACGCGGAGATCTCCGGGCGCGAGGACGACCTGCTGCGCGTGTTTCGCCGGGAGCTGACCCCCATGGCGGCACTTGTGCGCGGCAAGGTGCGCGTAAAGGGAAGCCGCGCGGCGCTGCTGCGCCTGGCTGGGATTCTGCCGGAAGGCTGAGGAGGCGCGCGCCTCCTTTTTTGGGCGGCCCGCATTTTGTCCTCCTCGGGTATAGCGCGCTTGACTTTGGCGGGCGATTCGTCGTATCATAGCGTGAGGAGGTATGGGTCTATGACGCAAAAACAAACGCCGGCCGTCTGCCCGCGCTGTGGCAAGCCCGCCCAGCTCGCGGATGCAGCCTTCTGTCCCCACTGCGGCGCCCCGATGCGCACGGCAGCGGATGTTCCCGTCCCCGAGGGCGCGCGCGCGCTGCTGGAAAAGGCGGCGGATCAGGCAGATCCCGTCAAAAAGCACAAGCTGCTTCTGGAGGCGCAGGCACAGTATCCAGACTGTCTGGAGGTTGCGCAGGAGCTTTTGTTTTTGGGGCGCCTGCATGAGCGCAGCCCCAGAAAGCTGGATTTTTCGGTCATCAAGTGCCACCTGCTCCATCTCTATCTCACGCCCGAGACCTTCTCCGGCGACACGCAGCGGCAGATGCGCCAGGAGCTGTTCGCTCACCCGGATCTCAAAAGATGCCAGGAGTTGGCCTCCGACGCGGACGCCTTCACCCGGCAGTATCTGGAGCGGCTGAGCCGGGAGTTCATCAACGTTTTCCTGCGGGGCAGCAACCGCTACATGCGAAGCTTCTTCGGCCTCAGGCTGGACCATCGGGTGTCCAAGCTCCTGGCTGATCCGCTGGCGCTGATGCTGGCAAACGTGCACGGTGATACCGACCTGGACTTCGAGCAGCGCACCATGCTCTATGACGCGCTCTATCGCGCCTTTTTGCTGGAAACCGGCAACGACGCCAAATGGATCGATGCGCTTCTGGGGGAGCAGGGCTTGCCCGTCCCCGCGAAGCCGTAACCTACAGGGAGGTTTAAACGCTTGGAAAAACGTTCCCTGCCTCCCCGTGGCATGCCAGCGGAGGCTCCTCGCCCCCGCAAAGGCATATTGAAGGGAAAGCAAAGCGCCGGCGACCCGCTGCCCAAACAGCAGCCGGTCACGGACGAGGAAACCGAGGAAAAGAAGCCATCGCGCCTGCGGATCATTTTGCTGCGCGCGCTGGTTGGGACGCTGTTGGTCATCGCGCTGGTGTTCGCCTACCTCTTTTTGCTTCTGGGCGAGCCCGACGAGGAGGCCAAGTCCGTCCAGCCGGCGGTTGAGGAAACCATCTCCATGCCCATGGGTGCGCTGGATGTCCCCGGAGACGCCAATTTGCAAAACCTGGCTGATACCTTCGGCCAGCCCGTGATGGCGCTCTATGGAGGGCTTTCCATGCAGCGGGCGCGGGTGTTTGACACCGCCTTCAGCGGCGGTTACGCGCGAAGGGTCACGCTGACCTATGCCTTTGAGGACGGCGCGCAGCTCACGGTGGAGAGCATCCGCCCCACCTCGGCCATCACGCTTCTTGGCAGCGGCTACAGCCTGGATGCCCGTTCGCTGTACGCGCTGGGCGGGCTGGACGCGGCACGCATGGACGGCGGCGGCCAGATCTGCGTCTTTGCCCAGAGCGAGACGGCGGCCTATGCGGTCCTCTGCCCGGCGGGGCATGAGGAGGAGCTCACCGGCGTGCTCAGGCAGACAACCCTGATTCCCCCCGAGGACCAATGAACACAAAGGAGCGGCACCAAGCCATGCAAGAGCGAAGCACACGTTCCATCAAAACCACGACGCTCATCCGCCGGTTTCTGCCCTATTTTAAAAAATACCGCGGGATGCTGGTGTTTGACCTGGTCTGCGCGGCGCTGACCACCGTGTGCGATCTGGTGCTGCCTCTGATCGTTCGCAACATCACGGATCTTGCCGCAAACGACCTGACCGCCCTCACCGTCGGCTATGTGCTGCGGGTGGGCGGCGTCTATGTGCTGCTTCGCGTGGTGGATGCGCTGGCCAACTTCTACATGGCCTCGCGCGGCCACATCATGGGCACCTACATTGAGCGCGACATGCGCAACGATCTCTTTGCCCACCTGCAAAAGCTCGGTTTTGCCTATTACAGCAACGCCAAGGTCGGACAGATCATGGCCCGCATCACCAGCGATCTGTTTGAGGTCACGGAATTCGCGCATCATTGCCCCGAGGAGTTCTTCATCGCGGGCATCAAGATCATCATCCCCTTCGTCATCCTCATGGGCACCAGCCCCGCGCTGACCCTCATCATCTTCGCCATGCTCCCCCTCATGCTCGTGTGCACGCGCTACTTTAACAAGCGCATGCGTGCGGTCTACCGGGAGAGCCGTCACCAGGTGGGCGAGATCAACGCGCAGGTCGAGGACAGCCTGCTGGGTATCCGTGTGGTCAAGAGCTTTGCCAACGAGCCCGTGGAGATCGAGAAGTTCCATCGCGGCAACGACGAATTTGTGCGCATCAACCGCCGCAAATACCTCTATATGGGCGGCTTCAACACCTCCACACGCGTCTTTGACGGGCTGATGTACATCCTGGTGGTGGTGCTGGGCGCGCTGTTTATCATCCACGGCTCCATCACGGC
>CALVKX010000248.1 GCA_944333375.1 uncultured Eubacteriales bacterium | reverse complement strand
GGGGGGGCGGGCGGCGGCGGGTGGGCCGGGGGAGATGGCGGCGGCGGGGCTGCTGGCGGCGGTGGCGTGGCTGGTGGGGCTGCGGGTTGCGGCGGGTTGGCTGGCGGGGCTGGCGTGGCTGGCGGCGGCGGCGTTGCTGGCGGGGCTGGCGGGGTTGCGGGTTTTGGCGTTGCTGGCGGCGGCGGGGAGGAGAGCGGGTTTTGCCTGCCGCTCAACGACGGGTCGGAGTGGGGCGTGGGCGCGGAGGAGGTGCGTCAGTGGCAGGCGCTGTACCCGGCCGTGGACGTGCCTCAGGCGCTCAGGAGCATGCGGGGCTGGCTGCTGGCCAATCGGACGCGCAGAAAGACGGCGCGGGGCATCGAGCGTTTCGTGGTGGCCTGGCTCAGCCGCGAGCAGGACAGGGCCCGGGCCTCGCCCGCGGCGCGGGTCAGCGAACAGCGGTACGGACAGAGGGAATACGGGCCGGACGAGTTCGGGGAGCTATCCCCGGAACAACTTGAAATGCTGGGAGGAGATCGCTTATGACGGTTAGAGAGGCTATGGAGGGACTGCGCCCGCTGCTGGCGCGCAGGTCGGTGGTCAGGCGCAGGCTGGCGCTGCTGGGCGGGCCGGGGGCGCTTCAGCTCCCGCGGCTGGACGGCATGCCCCGCAGCGGCTGGCGCGAGTACACCTGCGCCACCATCACCCGACTGGAGGCCCTCGTGCGCGAGCGCGACGAGCTGGAGGACGCCATCGAGCCGCTGCGCAATCGCGTCGCGCCCCTCATCGACACCCTGCCCATCGGGCCGCACAGGACCGTCCTCAAGCTGCGCTATCTCGACGGCGCGCCCGTGGAGGAGGTCGCCTGGCGCGCAGGCTATGAGCGCCGCTACACCTACAAGCTGCTCATCGACGCCGAACGCAAGCTCGAGGAACTAGACACAATGTGACACTTGCGAACGCTTGTTCCCCTATGATACGGTATACTCGCAAAAGAACACAGGAGCGGGACAAGGCGCTGAAAACCATTTCGGGAGGTTCGGAGGGCCCGCGGGCCCTCCGAAGTGAATTCGTATCGCCCGGCTTTCCCCGGTCGCTCAATCTTCGCAGAGGGTGCTACCCGCACCCTCTGCTCGTTTCGCTCCCCACCTTCGGGTCGCTTTGCCACCTTCGGTGGCAACAGCCCACAGGGCTGACGCTTCCCTCCGGTGCCGGGCGGGCGGGGAGTTTGCGCCCCTGGGCGCAAACATTTCTTAAGCATCTGGCGAAAAAGGCCACCGCAGGCGGACTTTTTCGACAACCTGACAGGAGCGGAATCACCGCTCCTGTTCCATTTTTCAGGCCATGGAGGGGTTTGATGGAGATCGCCCGGGGCGGCGAGGTGCTCGAGGCGCTCACGAGGATTCTCAGGCGGGAGGCCACGGAGAGCGCGCTGGTGACCTTGCGGGAGCGCGAGCCGGTGGAGTGCGCCGACGGCAAGGTGCGATACCGGGAGCGCGTGGAGACGAAGGTGGTGGAGCTGCCGCCCAAGCTCAGCGACGTGAGCCGGGCCGCGGACCTGCTGGGCAGGCTCAGCGGGCTGTGGGGCGCGGAGGCCGGGGACGGCGGCACGCGGGTGGTGGACGATGTGAGCGGGGGGACGGAATGAGCGAGGTGCGGCTGTCGGAGCTGATCGCCCCGGCGTTTCACGGGGTGCACGCCGACCTGCGGGCCGGGGCGCACGACGAGTACTGGCTCAGCGGCGGGCGCGGGAGCGGCAAGAGCTCGTTTGCGAGCCTGGAGATTTTGCTGGGCATGCTCAGGGACGAGCGCTGCGGCGCGATCGTCTACCGAAAGGTCGCCGACACCCTGCGCGACAGCGTCTACGCCCAGATGCTCTGGGCGCTGGACCGGCTGGGCATGAGCGGCGAGTGGACGGCCAGGCTCAGCCCCATGGAGCTCATCCGAAAGGCCACGGGGCAGCGGGTGCTGTTTCGCGGCGCGGACGATCCCCAGAAATCCAAGGGCGTGCGGCTTCGGGAGGGCTACTTCGGGTATCTGTGGTTCGAGGAGCTCAGCGAGTTTGACGGGATCGAGGCCATCCTGACCATCAAGGCCAGCATCCTGCGCGCCTCGGGCGCGGGGCCGGGCGCGGGCACGCGGGTGCTGTGCACCTACAACCCGCCCGTGAGCCCGGCCCACTGGGTCAACGCCGAGGCGCTCGTGCCCCGGGCCGGGCGGCTTGCGCATCACAGCGACTACCGCGACATGCCCGGGGACTGGCTGGGCGAGTCGTTTCTGCGCGAGGCCGAGGCGCTCAGGGCGCAGAACGAGCGGGCCTGGCGGCACATGTATCTTGGCGAAGTGACGGGCACGGGCGGGCAGGTGTTCCAAAACCTCAGGCTCAGGCCGGTGCGGGCGGCGGAATGGCAGGGGCTGCCGACCTACAGCGGCCTGGACTTCGGCTTTGCGACAGACCCGGACGCCTTTGTGCGCTGCGCCTACGACCGAAGGCGGCGGCGGCTGTACGTGGTGGACGAGTTCGTGGGGCTGGGGCTGATGATCGAGCGGCTGGCGCAGGAGTTGCGCGCGCGGGCGGGGGAGGACGTGATCGCCTCCGACAGCGCCGAGCCGCGTTCCATCGCCGCCCTGCGGGCGCTGGGACTGCGGGTGGCGGCCGCGCGCAAGGGGCCGGACAGCGTGGGTCACGGGCTGAGGTGGCTACAGACCCAGGGCGAGATCATCATCGACCCCGCGCGATGTCCCTTCGCGGCGGGCGAGTTCAGCCGCTACGAATACGACCGCGGCCGCGACGGCCGCCCCATGGCGCGATACCCGGACCATGACAACCACACCATCGACGCCGTGCGCTACGCCATGGAGGGCGTCAGCGCGCTCAAGCGCGCGATTGTGCCCAGATAAGGAGGATGACGGGATGCTGACGATGGACAGGGAGCTGCTGGGGCCCGACGGGCTGCCGGACGCGGCGCTGCTGGGTACGGTGCTCAGGCGGCAGGCGCAGGAGCGCGAGCGCCTGGACCGCCTCGGGGAGATCTACGGGCGCAGGCATCGCATCTGCGGCCGGCGCAGGCTCGCGGGCCTGCCCAACAACCGCCTGGCGCATGACCTGCCGGGCTACATCGCCACGATGGCCGCGGGCTATCTGGTGGGAAGCCCCGTGCGATACGCCGCGCCGGAGGGGCAGGAGGACGCCTTTGCGGCCGTGCGCGAGGCCTACGCCGCGGCGAACGTGGAGAGCGTGGACGCGGAGCTGGCCATGGACGCCGCGGTCTTCGGGCGGGCGGTGGAGCTGTGCTACGCCGACGCGCTGGCCAGGCCGAGGGTGGCGCAGATGGACGCGCGGTGCGCCTTCGTGGTCTACGACGACACGGTGGAGCACGCGCCGCTGGTCGGGGTGACGCGCGGCGAGGCCCTC
>CALVKX010000247.1 GCA_944333375.1 uncultured Eubacteriales bacterium | reverse complement strand
CGCCCGAAAAGCGCTGCGACAACTTTGACGAGGTGGTCTGCGGCTATCACCGGCTGGACGCCATGGCCGAATCGCTGCGCTGCCTGCACTGCGACAGGAGGTAAGGGCATATGATCCACCTGACCATCAATCAAAAGCCCGTGGCCGTCCCCGAAGGGACCACCATCCTCGAAGCGGCGCGCAGCGCCGGCATCGAGATCCCGAGCCTGTGCTACCTCAAGGACGTCCACCGCTTCGGTTCCTGCCGCATCTGCGTGGTGGAGGTCGAAGGCATGCGCACCCTTCAGGCCTCCTGCATGGCCAAGGTGCGCGAGGGCATGGTGGTGCACACCCACAGCGCGCGGGTGCGCAAGCGCCGCAAGATGCTCTATGAGCTGATGCTCTCCAGCCATTCCAAGGACTGCCTCTCCTGCGGGCGCAACCAGAGCTGCGAATTGCAGGCCCTGGGCGAGCGCCTGGGCGTGACCGCCTGCCGCCTCTCGGGCGAGCAGCCGCCGCGCCATGTGGACGTGTCGCCCGCCATCACCCGCGATACCTCCAAGTGCGTCCTGTGCCGCCGCTGCGTCACCGTGTGCCGGGGCATCCAGCAGGTGGGCGCCATCGCCGCGCAGAACCGCGGCTTTGACACCGTCATCAGCCCGGCCATGGGCCTGCCGCTCAACGCCACGGCCTGCGCCATGTGCGGCCAGTGCACGGTGGTGTGCCCCACGGGCGCGCTTTCGGAAACCGACGGATTGGAGCGCGTGTGGCAGGCGCTGTCCGATCCCGGCAAGCGCGTGGTGGTGCAGACCGCGCCCGCCGTGCGCGCGGCGCTGGGCGAGGCGTTCGGCTATCCCGTGGGCACCTGCGTCACGGGCAAGATGGCCGCCGCCCTGCACGAGCTGGGCTTTGACGACGTGTTCGACACCAACTTCGCCGCCGACCTGACCATTGTGGAGGAGGGCACGGAGCTGCTGCACCGCCTGGAAGCCGCGCTCGGCGGCGGCGAGGCGACGCTGCCCATGATTACCTCCTGCTCGCCGGGGTGGATCAAGCACATCGAGCACGCCTTCCCGGACGAGCTTGCGCACCTGTCCACCTGCAAGTCGCCCCACGCCATGCTGGGCGCGCTGGTCAAGAGCTACTACGCCGAAAAGCTGGGCATGGACCCCAGGGACCTCTTTGTGGTCTCGGTCATGCCCTGCACGGCCAAGAAGTACGAGATTCAGCGCCCGGAGCTTGCCAGCCTGGACGGCGTGCCGGACGTGGACGCGGTGCTGACCACGCGCGAGCTGGCCCGGATGATCAAATCCGCCGGCATCGATCTGCGCGCCCTGCCGGAGGGGACGTTCGACGCGCCGCTGGGCCTGTCCACGGGCGCGGCGGATATCTTCGGCGTGACCGGCGGCGTGATGGAGGCCGCCCTGCGCACCGTCTGCGAGCTGGTGACGGGCCGCGAGCTGCCCTTTGAAAACCTGCACGTGACCCCCATCGAGGGGCTGGAGCAGATCAAGACCGCGTCCATGACCCTCCGGGACACCCTGCCCGCCTACCGCCATCTGGAGGGCGTGGAGGTCCGGGTGGCCGTCACCTCCGGCCTGGCGGGCGCGGACCGGTTGATGCGCGAGATCGCCGGGGGGCAGTCGCCCTACCACTTCATCGAGGTCATGGGCTGTCCGGGCGGGTGCGTGAGCGGCGGCGGCCAGCCGCGCACGGACGCGGAGAACTTCCGCGAGCTGCGCTCCCGCGCCCTCTACGCCGAGGACGAGGGCAAGCCCCTTCGCAAGAGCCACGAAAACCCGGACCTCCTTCGCCTCTACGAAACCTGGCTGGGCGAGGCGGGCGGCCATCTGGCGCACGAGCTGCTCCACACGCGCTACGTGCCCAGGGGGCTGTACAACGAACGGGTGAAATGACGGGGCGGAGAACGCCCCGCAGGCAGGGGTCGCGCAATGCGGCCCCTGTTTTCCACGGCAATGAGGATTCGAAACGGGGGACTGACCATGACCAACGAAAGCGCAAGACTCATTCTGCTTCAGATGCTGGACGGCATCGACCCCACCACCGGCGAGGTTCTGCCCGGGGACCATCTGCTCAACGACGCCGCGGTCATCCGCGCGCTGCATACGGCGGTGCTGGCGCTGACGGACATTTCCCATCCCGTGAGGGCGCCGGTCAACCGCAACGGCCGCCTGAACGCCGGACGGCAGTGGACGGCGGCGGACCGGGACGCGCTGGCCGTTCTCAGCCGGTCGGGCGCTTCCATGAAAATGATGTGCGAAAAGCTGCAGCGGCGGCGGCGCGGCGTGGAAAAGCAGCTTCTTGACATGGGACTGCCCATCCCCGCCCCCGAAAATGCCGGCAAGGCCTGGACGCAGGAGGAAGAGGCGCGCCTGATAACGCTGTACCGCCTCAGGCGCCCGGTGGAGAAGATGGCCCGCGAATTGCGGCGGAGCGTACGGGCCGTCTGCCTTCGCATGGAGCGGCTGGAGCTGTACGGCGATGAACCCGGCTATCCGCGGCGGCCCTGACGGAAGGCGCGACAGACAGGGTGCAAGACAACCGGAATCCCCCCGCGGGCCGTCTGCCCGGCGGGGGGAATCTGGTTGGATGCGCGCAACGAATCGTGACATTTTTTGTTCGGCCCGGTTGGTGGCATTTCAGCCGGGATGGGCTATAATGAGCGGCGGGAGGTGAGAAAAAGATGAAAATGCAGAAAAACAACATCGCGGGCAATTTGTCCGTGCTGCGGCGGCTCAACAAGCTTTCCCAGGAGGTGGTGGCCGAACGCATCGGCGTTTCGCGCCAGGCCGTGGCCAAATGGGAGAGCGGCGAATCCGTGCCCGACATCGTCAACTGCGACGCGCTGGCCCAGCTGTACGACGTGGAGCTGAGCGACCTGATCCATCACGACCCGGAGCGCACAAAGACGCGAATCCCTCCGAAGGGCAAGCACATCTTCGGCGCGGTCCGGGTGGGCGAGCGGGGCCAGATCGTATTGCCCAAGGCCGCCAGGGACGTGTTTGGGATCGGGCCGGGCGATACGCTGGTGGTGCTGGGGGACGAGTCGCGGGAGCATCCGGGCATCGCGCTGATGAAGGAATCGTTTTTTCTGGAAATCACGAGGATGGTCAAAACCGCCCTGCAAACCGTACAGCCGCCGGAAGGGAAGGAGGGGGAATGATGGAGCCTCTGCTAAGGATCGAGGATGTCAGCAAGCGCTATCCCGGCTTTTTTCTTGACAGGGTCAGCTTTTCCCTTGCGCCCGGACGCGTGATGGGGCTGATCGGCAAAAACGGGGCCGGAAAAAGCACGACCCTGAAGGCGACGCTCAACATGATCTCTCCGGAGAGCGGGCGCGTGACGATGTTTGGCCGGGACTTTTTCCGGCACGAAAAGGAATGCAGGCAGCGCGTGGGCGTCGTCTTTGGCGGGACGGAC
>CALVKX010000246.1 GCA_944333375.1 uncultured Eubacteriales bacterium | reverse complement strand
TGGTTGCGGAACACGTTCCCCGCCTCGAACCACTGTCCGCAGTCGGGGCACTGCACGTACTCGACATCGCCGGAAACGGTGTCCTGCGTGGAAAAGGTCATCGAATAGAGCATCTCCTCAAGATACCGGCCCACGGTGTCCCGCACGCCGGCATAGCAGGAGAGCTCGATGAGCAGGAGGGTGCCGTCGCTACGCGGAACGCAGACATATTGCGTCACCCGGTCATCCGCATCCGCGCCCTCTGAAAAGGTGTAGGAGGGAACCTCCTGCCCGTTGAGCGTGATCGTGGAACGCTCCCCGTCAACGCCGGACTGGAGCACGAGGCCGTCCATCGCCTCCTCCAGCGTGTAGCCCGTCAGGCGGGAAACGCTGAGATAGCAGCTGGGCTTTTCGGACTCCTGAGCCTTCCATGTATAGGCGTCCACGCCCCCGGTCTGCGCAAAGTCGAACAGCGACTCGTCATAGACAAGGGTATAGCCCAGATCGCCGCTCTCGTCCTGCGCCAGGTAGGCCGCCATGCAGTAGCCGTTCCGGCCGTTCCAGGCGATCTGAGCCCACTGGCCGTCCTGCGTGAAGGCCAGCACGTCCACCTCGGTCCCGTTCTTGAGCGAGGCGATGATGCCGTCGCTTCGGGAGGGACCGCTGCGCACGTTGAGCGGCCTGCTGTTTCCGGTCTGGACGCACCATGGTTCCGCTTCGGCGGCGCATGCCGCGGTCAGGGCCAGCACAAGGGTGAGAAAGAGGGCGAGCTTTTTTATCATACTTGTTTTCTCCGTTCTATGGAATGAACGAACCGCCGATTCGGATCGGCGCTCCGTTTAACGCAAAGATTTCTGCCGGCTCAAAGGCTGTCCAGCGCGGACTGGACCATCTCGCGGGTGGCGTAGTTGAGGGGAGAGAAGCGGCCCTTCGCGGCGGTTTCCAGCTTCTTGCGGGCGGCGTCCCGATCTCCCGCCTCAATGTCGTACTGGGCAAGAAAATACAGGGTGTCGATCTGCGTGGGCTTGATCTCGATGGCTTTGTCAAAAAATTCCCTGGCCTTGGCCTTGTCGTTGCCAAGCCGGTAATAGGTCTGGGCGAGGTTGTCCAGGGTGATGCTGTCCTCGTCGTCATACTCGTACGCCTCGGTGTTGAAGGCAAGCGCCTTCTCATAGTCGCCCGCCTCGACGTAGAGATATCCCAGGGTCTCGTAAATCAGGCCGCTGGGCTGCTTGGCATGCTGGCGCTCCAGAAGCTCGATGCCCTTTTGCAGTTCGCCCATCTTGTAGACGCAGGAGGCATAGTTGACAAAGAGCTGGCGGCGGTTGTCGTCCGTCATGGGATATTTCTGAATCTTCACCAGCAGGTCGCGGGCCTCCTGATAGCGCCCGGCACGGATGAGCAAAACGGTATAGGTCAGGATGTTGCGTACGTCCTGAAGCCCCTCGTCAATGGCTTCTTTATACAGGCGCATGGCGCCTTCCACGTCCCCCTTGGACAGCTTGGCGGCAGCGCTGCGGGCTTTGAAAACGGTCATGATCCCCATGAGGATCCTCCTCCTTTACGTTGATTTGGCGGACGGGCGTAAAGCCGTCGCCGCAGGCGGGCATAACGGTATTGTAGCGCAACTTGGCGTGCTTGTACAGCCTCGGGGCGAAAAAGGCCAGGTTCCGACAAAAGCAGCAGCGCCTGACGCGTGTAGCTCAGCGCCCGGGCCGGATCGCGCAGACGGTGCTCGTAGAGCTTGGCCAGGGCTTCGCAGGCGGCGACAGGATCGTCCCCCCGGCGAAGCATGGTTTCATAGAGCCGAACGGCGGCGGAAACGTCGCCCGTGCGCCGCCGCTCCAGGGCCAGCGCATGAAACGCCTGAGCGCGCGTCTCGCCCTTGGCGCACAGCCGGTAGCATTTGATCGCCTTGGCTGTTTCGCCCCTCTTTTCCAGCGCGCGGGCGAGGGAGAGCAGGTCCTCTCCGCTTTCGATGCTTTCGGGCCGGTCCACCTGTGCGCACAGAAAACACAGAAGCTGGGCCAGGCTCACGATGTCCTGGCGGTTGTGGGAGAGGATGCGCTCAATGGGCGCGAAATCGCCGTCGCGCAGGTAGCGGAAATAGGTCTGGGGCACCTCGGCCCCGGGCAGGTCGTCCTCCCGGGAAACGTGGAGAAGCTGCGTTTCCAGATTGCCCAGCGTGCAGCTTTTCAGCCGCAGCTTCCAAAGCCTCCGGGCGGGATAGAGGACGTCGGCGTGGAGGGAGGGGAGGGAGGCGGCGATGCGGTTGATTGCGAAGCGGGAGGCGAGCAGCGGCGCGTCGAAGGTGCGGCCGTTGAAGGTGCAGAGCATGGGAAAGCGCTTCGCTCTGGCCGCGACGGCCCGCAGGAGCTCATCCTCCTGCCCGTAATCGCGCATGAGCACCTGTTCCACCGCAAAGCCGCCGGAGGTAAAATACCCAAGTCCCACCAGGAAGGCCACCGTCCCGGCGCCGCCCGCCAGCCCCGTGGTTTCCGTGTCCAGAAAGAGGATGTCCTGAGGGGAGAGGCGGGGAGGAACAGGAAAACCAAAGGCGCTTTGCATTACCTCGCTTTTGAGATGGCGAAGGTCGGTGAAGCTGGAAAGGGGAAAAAGCGCCTGCGAGCGGTAGCAGCCCTGCGCCGCGCCTTCCGGCTTCGCCTGCGCGGGGCGCTTTGGGGCCGCGTCGAGCATGCGCAGCTTGCTGAGCAAATCGGCCATCAGCCAAGCATCTCCTTCAGAATGGCGATGGCGTCCGCCTTTCCGCCCTCGCCCACCTGCGACACGGGGCCCACGCAGCTGGGGCAGCCCTGTCCGCAGGCGCAATCCTGCGCAATTTTCAGCGCATGCTCCAGCAGCAGCTCCGGCATGCGGTAGGCCTTCTCGCTCAAGCCAACGCCGCCGGGATAGGCGTCGTAGAGGAAGAGCGTGGGCCTGTCGGTGATGGGCGCCTTGACCTGATAGACGATGTTGATGTCCCGCGGCGCGCACATCAGATAGAGCGGCGCGACGATGGAAAGCAGGTTGGACACGCCCACCAGCGCGCCCTGCAACGCGTCGTTGGAATACCGGCGGGCGATGGCGTCGGGAATGGTCCACCACATGCCCACGGTGTGCAGATCGGTCTGCGGCAGACGAACCTCGCCAAAGCCCACGGTTTCGTGGGTATCGAGCTTGAACTTCTTAAACAGCTTGACGATGGTGCTCACCCGCAGCTCGCCCAGGGCGACGTCAATGCCGTTTGAAAGCGACTTGTGCTCCAGATCGTCCAGGATGTGAAGGCTGACGTTGAGGTCCGCGTCGGTGTAGTAATCGACATCCACGGCCCGGATATAGGCCTTGCAGGCGTTGAGGTCGAGCTTTTCAACCTGGAACATGCGCGCGTCGTGCATGTAGATGGCGTTTTCATGCAAGAGCATGGGAACGGTGAAGCGGTCCATCTC
>CALVKX010000245.1 GCA_944333375.1 uncultured Eubacteriales bacterium | reverse complement strand
GGAGAAGCAGAAGGGCGACATCAACTTTCCTTTCCGCAACGTGCGCGACATTTTGCTCAGCGACGATCTGACCATGGTCAACTTCGAGGGCACGCTCACCACCGAGGGCCGCAACCCCGACAAGACGGAGAACGAGTTCCTTTTCCGCGCCGATCCCAGCTATGTGGACATGCTGCCCGCGGGCGGCGTGGATACGGTGTCGCTGGAAAACAACCATGTGCTGGATATGGGCGACAGCGGCCTTGAGGAAACCAAGGAAACGTTGCTGGCCGCCGGCATCCCCTACGCCAGCGAGGACGAGCCCGCCATTCTGACCGTCAAGGGCGTCAAGATCGGCAGCCTGGCCTACCAGACCTTCGGAGGACGCCATGACGAGCTGATCGAGAAGGTGCCCGGCGATATCCAGGAGCTGCGCGACCAGGGCTGCGACATCGTCATCGTCAGCTACCACTGGGGCGACGAAAAGGACTACTATCCCAACAACAACCAGATCCGCCTGGGCCGCGCCACCGTGGACGCGGGCGCCGATCTGGTCGTGGGCCATCACAGCCACCGCATCAATCCCATCGAGTATTACAACGGCGCCTACATCTGCTACTCGCTGGGCAACTTCTCCTTCGCGGGCAACAACAAGCCCAGCGACATGTCCACCTACCTGTTCCAGATCCGCATGCGCGTGCGGGACGGCGAGGTAAACAGCGAGGCGATCAAGATCATCCCCTGCCGCATCTCCAGCCGGACGGATTACAATGACTTCGCGCCCACGCCCTATACCGACGACAGCAGCGTCGAGGTCGTTTTGCGCACCCTGCGTGAAAACGGCAAGCGGCTGGACTACGCCATCGAGGACTATCCCCTCAAGTGGCCGGATGAGGAATAGCGCCTCCGTCCCGGCACAGCTCCGCAAAGAGCGCCATCAGGGGGCTGACCCATTTGTTTTTGTGATAAGCGCACACGGCTGAAATGCGCGGGCTGGCGATTTCCGTGGGGATTTCGACCAGCTCGCCGCATTTCAGCTCTTTTTCGACCACAAACTCCGGCAGGAAGGACACCCCCGCGTCGCTCCTGACCAGATTGACGATGGTGGGCACGCTCCACAGCTCGATGGTGTGGTCCAGGCGGATGGAGCGCCGGCGCAGATAGTCCTCAAACATCTGCCGGAAGATGCAGTTGGGCTCGTTGATGATGAAGGGGACGGGGATGGCGCGGTCCGGCGTCACAAAGTCCGGGCAGCGCTGCGCGACCTGCGGGGAGGCGACCAGCAGCACCCGATACTGTCCGAAGGGGGCGGCGGTGAGGCTTGCGCCAAAGCCGCCCACATCCTCATAAAACACGCCCAGATCCAGCGTGCCCCCGATGAGCGCGTCCCGAATCTCATAGCAGTTCATGGAGCGCAAAAACAGCCGCGCCTTTGGCGCGCGCCTGTGAAACTCCCGGATGACGGCCGGGAGCCGGTAGCACAGCAGCGTCTCGCCCACGCCGATGCGCAGGTCCCCCTGGCACAGGGACAGCTCCCCCTCAAAGCAGCGCAGCCGCTCCATCGAGGCAAACACGTCCTCCACATAGGGCACAAGGCGCTCGCCCGCCTGGGTGAGCGCCATTTTGCGCCCCACCTTCTCAAACAGCTTTACGCCCAGCTCGTCTTCAAGCTGGGCGACCTGAAAGGTGATGGCCGACTGGGTGTAGCTCAGCCGTTCGGCGGCCCGGGAGAAGCTCCCGGCGCTGACGATGGTCAGAAAGGTGTGCAGGTACTTCAGCTCCATGCCGTCCCCCTAAAAGTTCAATCATTTTGAAGAAAGAGTTTGAAAACATGAAATTGTTTTGCAGGCTTTCCGATGCTATGATACACGGTAAGAACACAAAAGGAAAGGGGCTGAGGACATGAACACGCTGGAGGCGGCCAGGCCGCAGGAAGAACAGGCGTGTTGGGCGATTCTCCGCGAGGGCAGGGAATTCCAGAAGGAGCAGGGCTTTGTGCAATGGACGGACAGCTATCCGAACCTCGAGACGGTCCGCGGCGACATCCGGGACGGAAAGGGCTTCGTACTCAAGGTGGACGGACGGATCGCAGCCTACATGTGCGTGGATTTTGACGGCGAGCCGGCCTATGACGTGATCGAGGGCGAATGGGGGACGGAGGAGCCGTATGCGGTCGTCCACCGGATGGCTTTTGCGCGGGAATTTCGGGGAATGGGGCTGACTGCGGCGGCATTTTCGCTGATCGAGCGCCTGTGCCTGTCCCGGGGCGTCAAAAGCCTGCGCGCCGATACGGACTTTCCCAACGAGCGCATGCAGCATGTGCTGGAGAAGAACGGATTTGAAAAGCGCGGCGTGGTCGTTTTTCAAGGCAGCGGAAAGCTGGCCTACGACAAGACGCTGGCATAGGTCCCTTCAGCGGCCTTCCAGCAGCGCGCCCAGCGCCGGGGGCAGCGGGCTTTCCCGCTCGAGCCATTCGCCGGTCACGGGGTGGCGCAGGCGCACATATGCGCTGTGCAACGCAAAGCGCCCGGGCAGGCAGGCCAGCTCGGTTCCATAGAGAAAATCACCCGCCACGGGGCAGCCCAGAGCCGCGAGATGCACACGGATCTGATGGGTGCGGCCCGTATCCAGGCGAAGGCGAAGAAGGCTCCGCCCGCCGCGCTTCTCCAGCACGCGGTAGAACGTGCGCGCGGGCCTGCCGTTCGGACGGACCTCGCGGCGGATGGTCGCGCCCTCCGCCTTGGCGATGGGCAGGTCGATCACGCCCCCGGCCTCCGGCGGCGCGCCCTCGACCACGGCGAGGTATTCCCGGATAAATTCGTTTGTGTGCAAAAGCCGCTGCAAGAGGTCCTGCGCATGCGCGGTCCGGGCCACGGCCATCAGCCCGCTGGTTCCGCGGTCCAGGCGGTTGACGGGCCGATAGACGAACTGTGCCGGACAGCCCGCCCAGGCATAGAGCGCGTTTTCCAGCGTGGGGCCTTCCTGCCGTATCGAAGTGGAGGAGGGCAATGGCGCGGGCTTGTCCACCAGCCAGAAATGCGTGTCCGCATAGGGGACGCGCAGGGGCAGCTCATAGGGCGCGGGCAGGGGCGCGGCGGCCTCGGGCACATCCACGCACAGGCGCTCGCCCGCGTGCACGCGGCGGTCCGCGAGCACGGGCGAGCCGTCAAGCATGAGCGCGCCATGGAACTTGGCGCGCTTGAACTGCCCGCCGCTCAGGCGCAGGCCGCCCATGGCCGCCTGCCGCACCGTGCGGCCGTCCAGGGCGGGGGGAATCACCAGCTCGTAACGCGGCATGTCCGCCTCCCCGCGCTAGCGCGCGTTCAAATCCTTTTTGATCTGCGTAGTGCTGATCTCCGGCGTGCGGGGCAGATAGACCACCTCCACGCCTTCGGCCCTGAGAAAATCGAATTTTCCTTCCCAGTCATCGCCCCTGACGAAGGTGTCGATG
>CALVKX010000244.1 GCA_944333375.1 uncultured Eubacteriales bacterium | reverse complement strand
GCCAAGGTCAAAGCCGATATATCGCATAATCTTCCACCTTCCGCGCTCACGCCGCGCCCGTGCGCACGGCGGCCGTCCCCCGCCTGAGCAGCCGCTGGTCCTCCAGGGACACGATGGCGGGGGCGAGCGTGCGCGTCTCGGTCTTGCTGGGCAGGGCGTTGAAGAGCCGGCGGTTTTCCTCGGAGTAGTCCAGCGCGCCCAGCCCGAGCTCTGCCAGCAGCCGCCCGGCCGCTTCGCGCGCCTCGGGGTCGCACCCGCACAGGGCCTCCATCAGATCGGCCGCGCGCGACAGCGTGGCCGCGTCGCTTTTCTCCGTTCCGCCGCGAAGCTGGCTGTTGAGGCAGGAGAGGTCCTCCAGCGAGCGGTCCACCGCCTCGATCTGGGCATCCAGAACGGGAAGCAACCGCGCGGCGTCGGCATGAAGCGTGACGCGAATCTCGTCCCCGGCCTCCTGCGGGCGGCGCATGCCGCGAAGGAGCGCCCACGCGCCCGTGGCCAGCGCCGCCAGCGCCGCGATCCAGCCCAGCGTGAGACCCTTGAGGAAGCAGTAGCCCGCCAGGGCGAGAAGCACGAGGACCGGCGCGCTCCACAGCCCCAGGCCGCGTCGGGTGGGCTTGTCCCCGTGCCGCTGCGGCACCCAGACCCGGCTGGACGCCTGCGCGGTGAGAAGGGCGCAGTCGCCTTTCACAAGGCCAAGCAGCACGCCCGCCTGCTGGCGCAGCACGCCGTCGTCCATCGCGGCCAGGGCGTTTTGCTCCACCTGCATCAGGGCGTGGCGCACGGCATAGGCTGCGTCCGAAAGGCTGTCCGAGGCCTCCAGCTGCGCCCGCAGCGCCGGCTTGCACGCCTCCCAGTGTTCGTATACGCTCATGTTTCTGCCTCCGGGAATGGTCAAAGGGATTTGAGGAGCGAAAGCTCCTCCTCCGTCAGCTCCCGCCACATGCCGCGCGGCAGGTCGCCCAGCTTCAGCGGGCCGAAGCGGATGCGCCGCAGCAGCACCACCTGATGGCCCACCTGCTCCACCATCTTGCGCACCTGGCGGTTGCGGCCCTCATGGATGGTGACGAGCATGTCGGTGTAGAGGGGCTTGACGGAAAGCAGCTTCACCCGGGCTGGCGCGGTGCGCCGGCCGTCCACCATCACGCCGGCTTCCAGCCGCCGCGCCTCCTGGGGCGTCACCTGATTGCTCACCCGCGCCAGATAGACCTTCTCGACCTCGCGCGAGGGATGGAGCATGCGCTCGGTCAGGTCGCCGTCGTTGGTCAAAAGCAGCAGGCCTTCGCTGTCGTAGTCCAGCCGCCCCACGGGATAGAGGCGCACGGGAAAGTCGCGGAAGCGGTCCAGCACCGTTGCGCGGCCCTCGGGGTCCGTGACGGTGGTCACCTCGCCCGCGGGCTTGTGATACATGATGTAACGCTTCTCGGCCTCGGGCCTGACCGGCCGGCCGTCCACGCGCACGTCCTGTCCCGGCTCCACCTGCACGCCCATCTGCCGGACGGCCTCCCCGTCCACCGTCACATGCCCCTCGGCGATCAGCCGCTCGGCCGCCCGCCGCGAGGCGACACCGCACTGGGCCAGATACTTTTGCAAACGCATAAATGCCTCCCGCGCGGAGGGTTTCCGCGCCCCCTCAGCATAGCAGAAACGCGGGGGATTGGCAAGCGGCGCTTTACTTGTTCCCCGGCGCGTGATACAATAAACCCAGCATTTTGGGAGAAACGGGGGGACCGGCATTGATTTCCTTCGGTACGGGCGGATGGCGCGCCGTCATCGGCGACGGCTTCACCAGAACCAACATTCAGCGGCTCATGCGCGCCCTGGCGCTTCGCATCAAGGCGGAGGACGTGCAGGACAAGAGCTTCTGCATCGGCTTTGACCGGCGCTTTCTCAGCCGCGAGGCGGCGCAGTGGGCCGCGGAAGTCATGGCGGGGGAGGGCATCCACGTGCTGCTCATCAGCCGCGAGGCGCCTACGCCGCTGATTATGTTCACGGTCCAGTACTACGGCCTGGACTACGGCATCGCCGTCACCGCCAGCCACAACCCCGCGCTCTATAACGGCATCAAGGTCTTTACCAAGGGCGGGCGCGACGCCGAGGAGGCCGTGACCAACGAGCTGGGCGAGGCCGCCAACCGCGTCCAGGAGAGCGAGATCCATATCATCCCCTACGACAAGGCCGTCGCCTCCGGCATGGTGCAGGAGATCAACCCGCAAAATCCCTATCTGGACGCCATCATCCGCGGGGTGAACATGGATGCCATCCGAAGCCGCGACCTGCGCATCATCCTTGACCCGATGTACGGTGTGAGCCGCACGTCGCTGCAAACCATTTTGCTCACCGCCCGCTGCGACGTCAACGTCATCCACGAGCGCCACGACACCCTCTTTGGCGGCCGCCTGCCCGCCCCCAACATGCAGACGCTGGGCGCACTGAGGGCCACGGTCATGGAGCAGCACGCCGACCTGGGCATCGCCACCGACGGCGACGCGGACCGCCTGGGTATCATCGACGATGAGGGCCGCTTCGTCCATCCCAACCAGATTTTGGTGCTTCTTTACTACTACCTGCTCAAGTACAAGGGCTGGCACGGCCCCGCCGTGCGAAACCTCGCCACCACGCACCTTCTGGACCGCGTGGCCAAGGCCTTCGGCGAAACCTGCTACGAGGTGCCGGTGGGCTTTAAGCACATTTCGGCCGGCATGCGCGAGCACAACGCCGTCATCGGCGGCGAGAGCAGCGGCGGCCTGACCGTGCGCGGACACATCAACGGCAAGGACGGCATCTACGCCGCCACGCTGCTGGTGGAGATGCTCAGCGTGACGGGCAAAAAGATGAGCGCGCTGATGCGGGAGATCTACGCCGAGTTCGGCACGGCCTACATGACCGAGCACGACTGGCCGTTCGACGAGGAAACGAAGGAGCGGCTCAATACCCTGCTGCTGGTGGACAAAAAGCTGCCCGAGTTCCCCGTGCCCGTCAAGGGGACCAACTACATGGACGGCTGCAAGGTGCTCTTTGAGGACGGCTGGCTCATCGCGAGATTCAGCGGGACCGAGCCGCGCATCCGCATCTTCTGCGAGATGCCCACGCGCGAGGAGGCCGAGCGCCTCACGGGCGTGATGGCCGCGTTTTTGCACCTGCCCACGCCCTGACGAATGAACGCAAACGGCGTCCGGAGCCGAACGGGCTTCCGGACGCCGTTTTTGTCAGCCGCGAAGCCGTCCTGCGGCGGCAAAGATCAGAAAGGCCAGGATGTTGGCTGCCACCACCGTCGCCCCGGCGGCGGTGGAGAGCAGGTAGCTTGCGCACAGCCCCACGAAGAAGCACACCACCGATACCGCCGCGGCGCACAGGGTCACGCTTTTGAAGCTGCGGCAGACGCGCATGGCGGTCAGCGCCGGGAAGATGATAAGGCTGGAGATGAGCATGGTGCCCATCACCC
>CALVKX010000243.1 GCA_944333375.1 uncultured Eubacteriales bacterium | reverse complement strand
CGGGGATGTGGTGCTCGCCACGCCGTCCATCGAGCTGCTCAAGCGGCGCGTCCTGGACGGAGCGCGTCTCGCAGGCGCTGGGTGCGCCGGCGGCGATGGAGAACGATGCCAACGCCTGCGCGCTGGCCGAATGGCGCTGGGGCGCGGGCCGCGGGTGCCGGAGCATGGCGTTTCTGACCTTCGGCACGGGCCTGGGCGCAGGGCTGATTCTGGACGGGCGGCTGTACCGGGGCGCGTGCGGCATGGCCGGGGAGCTGGGGCACTGGCGGCTGAGCGAATTCGGCCCCGCGGGCTACGGCAAGGAGGGCTCCTTCGAGGGCTTCTGCTCGGGCGGCGGCATCCGCCAGCTCGCGCAAACGCTCGTGGCGCGCCAAGAGCAAAAGGGCGCGCCCGTGCGTCTGGACCCCGACGCGCTCAGCGCCCGCGCGGTCGCGCTGGCGGCACGGGAGGGCGATCCCCTGGCGCTGGAGATCCTCGCCTGCAGCGCGCGGCAGCTCGGCCGGGGACTGGCGCTGCTGGTGGACCTCATCAACCCCGAGCGCATCGTCATCGGCTCCGTCTATGCCCGCTGCGAGGAGCTGATGCGTCCCGAGATGCTGCGCGCCCTGGCCGCCGAGGCCCTTCCGGCCTCCCTGGCCGCCTGCCGCGTGCTGCCCGCCGCGCTGGGCGACGGAATCGGAGACTTTGCCGCCCTGGCCATCGCCATGGCCGGGGAGACGGATTAAAGGAGGCAACGACGATGGCTCATATCCGTTACGACGGCCCCGGGGCCGTGCTGGACGCCCTGACCGGGCGCTATCCGGCGCTCGCCGCGCAAAAGGAGGACATCCGCGCCCTCTATGCGCTGCTCCGCCAGGCGTTTGCCTCGGGCGGAAAGCTTCTCGTCTGCGGCAACGGCGGCAGCGCCGCCGACGCGCTGCACATCGTGGGCGAGCTGATGAAGAGCTTCACGCTCCCCCGCCCCGTCGATGAAGCGGCCGCCGCCGCCCTCGCCGCCTTCGGCGAGGAGGGCCGGCAGCTCGCCTCCTCGCTGGAGGGAGCCCTGCCCGCCGTGGCGCTGGTGGAAAACGCAGCGCTTTCCACGGCGCTTGAAAACGACGTGAGCGGCGGCCTCTCCTTCGCCCAGCAGGTCTACGGCCTGGGGCAGCCCGGGGACGTGCTTTTGTGCATCTCCACCTCCGGCAACGCCAGAAACGCCGTCGCCGCGGCCATGGTCGCCCGGGCGCGCGGCCTGCGCGTGGCCCTGCTCTCCGGCGGCACGGGCGGCCGGCTGAAGGCCCTCAGCGACGCAAGCGTGGTGGTGGACGCCACGGAAACCTTCATGATTCAAGAGCTGCACCTGCCCGTCTACCACGCCCTGTGCCTGATGCTGGAATACGCCTTCTTTCCCCCGCGGCCCTGAGGCCCCGCGGGGGCCTTTTTTGATGCCTGAAACAACTTCATAAAAAAGCCCCCCGAAAACCAAAAAACCCCCATTTCGCCCCCTGGGGCTGAGATGCTATACTTTTTCAGCAACAAGCAAACCAGATAAAGGGGCAAGGTCAATGAACGACATCATCGTATCCATGCACGATATCTGCAAGTCGTTTCCCGGCGTCAAGGCGCTGGACCATGTGGATTTCGAGCTGCGAAGCGGCGAGGTGATGGCGCTTCTGGGCGAAAACGGCGCGGGCAAGTCCACGCTGATGAAGGTCCTGAGCGGCGTCTACACCCGCGACAGCGGCGATATGGAGATCCAGGGCAAGGCCTACGGGAACCTCACCCCCAAGCAGGCGCAGGCCGCGGGCGTAGCCATCATCCACCAGGAGCTCAACATGTGCCGCCACCTCACCGTGGCCGAAAACATGTTCCTGGGCCGCGAGAAGGTGCGCGGCGTGGTGCTGAGCCAGCGGGAGATGGAGGCCGAGGCCGCCGAGGTGCTGGGGCGGCTCAAAATCGACATTTCCCCCCGCACGGTCGTGGGCGACCTGCCCATCTCCAAGCAGCAGATGGTGGAAATCGCCAAGGCCCTTTCCATGGACGCGCGCATCCTCATCATGGACGAGCCCACCTCCGCGCTCACCGCCCGTGAGATCGAGGATCTCTTCCGCATCATCCAGGACCTTCGCGCCTCAGATCATGGCATCGTCTACATCTCCCACCGGCTGGAGGAATTGCAGCACATCGTGGACCGCGTGACCATCATGCGCGACGGCCAGTACATCACCTCCATGAACTTCGCCGACACCACCATCGACCAGATCATCACGCACATGGTGGGCCGCGAGATCAAGGAGAAATTCCCCCGCGTGACCTGCCAGAAGGGCAAGAAGATCTTCGAGGTCAGAAACCTCAACGCCGGGCGCATGGTCCGAAACGTCAGCTTCTCCCTCTACGAGGGCGAGATCGTGGGCTTTGCGGGCCTCATGGGCGCCGGGCGCACGGAGACCACCCGCGCCATCTTCGGCATCGATCCCAAGGAGTCGGGACAGATTCTGCTCGACGGCAGGGAAATCACCATCCACAGCCCGTCGGACGCCATCCGTCAGGGCGTGGTGCTGGCCCCCGAGGACCGAAAGAAGGACGGGCTTTGCACCAAGCTCAGCATCCGCCACAACATCGCGCTGCCCAACCTCGACCTTCTGTGCAACCGCCTGGGCGTGGTCAGCCACAGCAGGGAAAACGCCATGTGCGAGCAGGCGGTCAAAAATTTGCAGATCAAGACCCCGTCGGTGGACGTGGACGCGGCCAACCTCTCCGGCGGCAACCAGCAGAAGGTGGTCGTGGCCAAGTGGCTGGCGCGCAACTCGCGGGTGGTCATCTTTGACGAACCCACGCGCGGCATCGACGTGGCGGCGAAGGTGGAGATCTACCACCTGATGAACCAGCTCAAAAAGCAGGGCATCGCCGTGATGTTCGTCTCCAGTGAGCTGCCCGAGGTCCTGGGCATCGCCGACCGCGTGATCGTCATGTGTGACGGGCAGATCACCGGCGAGGTCATGGCCAGGGAGAGCAACCAAAACGAGATTCTCACCCTGGCGACCCGGTTTGAAAACAAAATGGCGGCAGGCCAATGAGCGTAGGAGGGACCCACAACATGGAAAAGAGCAAGCAACCTTTCCTCAAGCGGCTTCTGAGCGTGCGCGGCATGGGCGCGGCGCTGACGGCCTTTGCCGGGCTGATTATCATCTACATCGCCTTCGGCCTGATTAACCCCACGGTCTTTTCGGGCCGCAACATCATCAACCTCACGCGCTCCATGTCCAAGTACCTCATCATCGGCATTGGCCAGAGCTACCTGCTCATCACCGGCAACATCGACCTGTCCATCGGCTCGGTGGTGGGCATGAGCGCCATGATCTCGGGCACCCTCATGTCCGGCGGCATGCATCCCTTCGCGGCCATTCTGGTCACGCTCGTGGCCTGCCTGCTGGTGGGCGTGCTCAACGGCATGCTGGTGGGCAAGTTCCAGCTCCCGCCCTTCATCGCGACCCT
>CALVKX010000242.1 GCA_944333375.1 uncultured Eubacteriales bacterium | reverse complement strand
TCAAGGCAGGCAACGCCAAGTTGTTCTATAACCACGGATCCACCGGGTCCGTGGTGTGGGCGTGGTCCCGCTCTCCTCGTTACGGCGACGCCGGTGACTTCGTTATCTTCGTCACGGACGGGACCGCCCGCAATTACGGTGCCAACAATTCGGGGGCGGTCTGCGCCGGCTTTGCTGCCTAATCCCCCCGGGGGTATCCTGTGCATCTCACCCGCGCAAGCGGGTGACAACGGGAGGCCGACGGCTCGGTCCCTTTTGGCGCGAAGCGCCCGACGCGATTTTTGAAAAAAGGCCGAAACTGCTATCACTTAGCTGTCATAAGACTGCATACAAAAGCCGGCAGAAACCATACAATAATCATATGCAGATGATTGGAGGTTTGAAGAATGTCGTCCAACAAACGGGTCTTCACGCTGCGGCTGTCCGATGAAGTCTTTGACAAGATCGGGATCCTGGCCACCCGTGACCACCGGTCCATTACAAACTACATCGAATATGTGCTGCTGAAACATCTGGAAGAGGTCGAGAAAACAGAAGGCCCCATTCAGGTGGAGAAGCAGCCCAAAGGGTGATTATGTCTGTATTGAAGAAAAAACGCTCTCTGAGCAAGGCGGAGTTCATCAACGTCGCCCACGAAATCTATATCGAAACCATAGATTTTCTGACCAAGCTGTCGGCCCGGTATTCCCGGCTGATGGCCGAGCCGATCGCCAGACTGGCGGGCGAGGTCCAGGACAACGCTGAAAAGGCAAACTCCATCTATCCATCGAGCGACCAGCGCAAGCAGCTGCGGGAAGCGTATCTGCTGAAGGCGAGGGCGTCCCTGATGGCGCTGGACCGAAGGCTGGGCGATGTGTACGAAATCTTATCCAAAAATCCGCAGGGGTGCTTTACCAACTCGAAGGGCGACACGCTGCCCGCGTCGGAAGCCACCCAGAAGCTGGACAAACGTGCCCAGCGGCTGGGTGAGCTGATCGACCGGGAAAACGAGCTGCTCAAGGGCGCGACCAACGCACTCTCAAAATAGGTGTATCTCTGAAAATTTCCGTCCGTGGTGTGGGCGTGGTCCCGCTCTCCTAATTACAACAACAACAATAACTTCGTAATCTTCAACACGGACGGGACCGCCAACAATAACAATGCCAACAATTCGGGCGGCCTTTTCGCCGGATTTTGCTGCTGGGTCACATGGTGTAGCCCTCGGGCGATAGACGACCCTAGCAAAAGGAGAGATGCTCCCTTGGGTGAGAACCCCTAAAACTGCCCTCTGATGTCCCTACACGGACGCTTCTTGCATGGCGCGGGTGCATCGCTGGCCCGCGTTTCATGTGCCGGGACTATGCAGGTTAGGCCACAGCGTATCCTCGCATATCTGTACGGAGGGCGAATATTGTATGACATCCACTGAGCGCCATGAGGCGCGATACCACAGACGCAAGGCGGCACGCCTGGCCCGCAAGCAGGCGCGGTGCGCAGCGCTCGGCCCCGCTGAAACGGTTTTCTCCTATCGGAAACTGTTTCGGTGGGGCAAAAAGTGCTGCAACAATGTCCGCTGGAAGCAGAGCACCCAAAATTTTGAGGCGCATCTGTTTTCCGGGACAGCAGCCCGCCGGAAGAAGCTGCTGGAAGGGAAGTGGCGGCCCAAGAAGTGCACGCACTTTATCCTGCACGAGCGGGGCAAAGTGCGGCCCATCGACGCGCCCCACATCACCGACCGGCAGTTGCAGAAGGCAATCAGCAAGGAGGTGCTGGTGCCCCTCTATACCCCCGGCCTCATCTACGACAACTACGCCAGCCGCGAGGGTATGGGGCTGCATTTTGCGTTCCGCCGGGTCAGGGAGATGCTGCACTGGTACTATCGGCGGTACGGCCGGAACGGCGGCGTTATCTTGTTGGACTTGAAGAAGTTCTTTCCGAGCGCCCGCCGCGAGCTGATTTATCAGCGCCACCAGCAGTTGATTCTGAACCCGACGCTGCGGTCCATTGCGGACACGGTGATCGACACCGCGCCTTGCACTGCCCCCGGCCGTGGAATGCCGCTGGGTGTGGAGCCGAGCCAGCAGGAGATGATGTCCATGCCGTCGGCTATCGACAACTGGTTCAAATGCCAGGTTGGGGTAAAGTGCGCGGGCCATTACGCCGATGACTATATCGCCATCGGCCCCGTTGAGCTGATGCGCCGGATCGGCAATGAGCTGGTGCGGCGCTTCGAGAAAATGGGCATCCCGGTCAACCGGAAGAAGTGCAAGCTCGTTCCGTTGACCAAGCCCTTCCGTTTTTGCAAGGCCAAGTTTACACTGACCGAGACAGGCCGAGTGATTGTCAACGGCTGCCGGGATGGTGTCAAGCGCGCCCGGCGCAAGCTCAAGCTCTTCCGGCGGGAATGGCTGGCCGGCAAGCGGACTCTGGAAGAAGTGGCCCAGTACATGACCAGCCAATGCGCATACTACAGCAATTATAATGACCACGGACGGCTGCTGCGTTTGTGGCGGCTTTGCTATGCCCTTTTTGATGGGAGGATTGTATGTACAAAATCACGAGCACGAGTGACGGCGCCGGCCTCGGCATGACCGAGGCGCCCGTCTATATCAAACAGGCAGCCAATGGCTGCTTTGTTCTCTGCCCTGAGCATGATGCCCAGGGCATTTGTTTTGCCGGAACCGTCTACAACCTGCTCGGCCAGCAGGCCATGACCGGTGTGGAGAACGCCGTCATGCTGGAGCTGGTCGATGCAGGCGAGCTGCAGGCGGCTGCCAATATGGCCATCCGCGATGCCGATGCGATGAACGTGGATCAGGAGTACCGCCTGACCCTGCTTGAGCTGGGCATCACGGATGACGGAACGCTGTAAAAGAGGGGAGGTGAATGGAATGCTGTATCGCACCATCAAGCGGATGATCGAGCGCGGCCAGACCGAGGGCCTGGAAAGCAAGATCGATATCTTCTTCGCGGCCAACAAGCTGACCGAGGATGAGTACACCGAGCTGATCGGCCTGCTGCCCAAGAAGGAGGGCTAACAGATGGAAAGCCATAAGTATATCGCCAGGAAACGCGCCCGATTCAAGGGGCTTTCCGGCCAAGTGAATATCCCCTACGGGTCGCTTCTGGAATCCAGAGGCGGCTTTCTTTTTTACAAAGATTTCCACCTCTGTACTGTGACCAGCCAAAACGCTTATGACTATTTTTCCATCAACGATGACGGGCGGGGCCTTGAGCGCGGCGGCCTGGTGGACGCGATCAAGACCCGCCTTGAGAAACGCGACGGGTCTTATCAGGCCCGATGGGATAAAGTGTGGGCGGCGCCGGTATGCCAGAGGTACCGGCGGCCGAACCACGAAGACCACTGGCTGTGGAATCACGATTTTTACAATGCGCCGGTGGAGGACCTGCAGTCTATTGCAAGGCTGGTCGGGGCGAAAGTGAGGTAAAACATGAACTACAAAGACATCATCGACGTGAGCCGCTACCAGGGCACTATCGACTGGG
>CALVKX010000241.1 GCA_944333375.1 uncultured Eubacteriales bacterium | reverse complement strand
TGGTGAGCGGCGGCGGGACCAATTTGCAGGCGCTTCTGGACGCGCAGGCGGCGGGAACGCTGAGGAGCGGCCGCATCGCCCTGGTGGTGAGCAGCAAGGAGGGCGCCTACGCCCTGACCCGCGCGCAAAACGCGGGCGTGGAAACCGCGGTGCTCTCGCGCGAAAGCGGCGAGACGCCCGACGCCTACGGCGAGCGGCTGATTTCGCTCCTGCGCGCTCACGGCATCGGCCTGGTGGTGCTGGCGGGCTTTATGCTCATCCTGGACGCCTGCGTCATCCGCGCCTACGAGGGCCGCATATTGAACGTGCACCCCAGCCTCATCCCCGCCTTCTGCGGCGAGGGCTATTACGGGCTGCGCGTGCACAGGGCGGCGCTCTCTCGCGGGGTGAAGGTCACCGGCGCGACCGTGCACATCGTCAACGAGATTCCCGACGGCGGGCCGATTCTGGCGCAGAAGGCCGTGGAGGTGCTCCCCGGCGACACGCCCGAAACGCTACAGCGCCGCGTGATGGAGCAGGCCGAATGGCTGCTTTTGCCCCAGGAGACCGAAAAGCTGGCAAAACGCCTGGAAGGGAGCGAAATGGCATGACCGATCTGTTTTCTTATCTGAAGGAACGCCCCTATCCGGGGCGCGGTATTCTGCTGGGCGCGACGCCCGCCGGAAAGGCCGTATGCGCCTATTTCATCATGGGCCGGAGCGAAAACAGCCGCAACCGCGTCTTTGAAAAAACCGCCGACGGCATCCGCACCCGCGCGTGGGACGAGAGCAAGATGACCGACCCGAGCCTCATCATCTACCATCCCGTGCGCCGGCTGGCGGACGGGACGCTGATCGTGACCAACGGCGACCAGACCGATACCGTGCGCGATTTCCTTGCGCAGGGCAAGGACTGGCTGGAGGCGCTGTGCTCGCGCACCTTCGAGCCCGACGCGCCCAACTGGACGCCGCGCGTGTCCGGGCTCATGCAGCCCTGCGGGAGCCATCTGCTCTCCATCCTCAGGGCGCAGGGCGGAAAGCCGGACTGCTGCGAGCGCTTCTTCTACACCTACGACGCGGCCACGCCCGGCGTGGGCCACTTCATCAGCACCTATGAGGGCTTCGGCTCCCCCCTGCCCAGCTACCACGGCGAGCCGGTCGCGGCGCAGGTGCCGGACATGGACGCCCGCGCGCTGGCGCAGGCCGTCTGGGACGCGCTGGATAAGGACAACCGCGTGTCGCTCTACGTATGCGTGGACGGGAACGAGGTCATCATCAACAAGCACGGCGGGGAGGATGAAACCAAATGAACGAGCTGGAACTCAAATACGGCTGCAACCCCAACCAGAAGCCCGCGCGCATCTTCATGAAAAACGGCGAGCTGCCCATCCGGGTGCTCAGCGGCCGGCCGGGCTATATCAACTTTCTGGACGCCTTCAACGGCTGGCAGCTGGTGCGCGAGCTCAGGCGCGCCACGGGCCTGCCCGCCGCCGCCAGCTTCAAGCACGTCAGCCCCGCCGGCGCGGCCGTGGGCCTGCCGCTGAGCGATGTGCTTCGGCGCATCTACTTCATCGCCCCCGACGCGGAGCTTTCGCCTCTGGCCTGCGCCTATGCACGCGCCCGCGGCGCGGACCGCATGTCCAGCTTCGGCGACTGGATCTCCCTGTCCGACGTGTGCGACGTCTCCACCGCGAAGCTCATCAAGCCCGAGGTGTCCGACGGCGTGATCGCCCCCGGCTATGAGCCCGAGGCCCTCGAAATCCTCAAGTCCAAGCGCAAGGGCAATTACAACATCGTCGAGATCGACTCCGCCTACGAGCCGGAAAAGCTGGAGCGCAAGGACGTGTTCGGCATCACCTTCGAGCAGGAGCGAAACGAGCTGGTTATCGGCGACGATTTCTTCAGCAACGTCGTCACCGAAAACAAGGACCTGCCCGGCTTTGCCAAGCGCGACCTGGCCATTGCCATGATCGCCCTCAAGTACACCCAGTCCAACTCCGTGTGCTACGTCAAGGACGGCCAGTGCATCGGCATCGGCGCGGGCCAGCAGAGCCGCATCCACTGCACGCGCCTGGCGGGCGACAAGGCCAACAACTGGTGGCTCAGGCAGCATGAAAAGACGCTGTCCCTGCCTTTCCTCCCCACGCTCAAGAACCCCGACCGCGACAACGCCATCGACCGCTACATCAGCGACGAGTGGGACGACGTGCTGGCCGAGGGCGTCTGGCAGACGCTCTTTACCCAAAAGCCCGAGGTCCTCACCCCCGAGGAAAAGCGCGAGTGGCTTTCAAAGCTCACCGACGTTTCGCTGGGCAGCGACGCCTTCTTCCCCTTCCCCGACAACATCGACCGCGCGGCCCGCAGCGGCGTGCGCTACATCGCCGAGCCGGGCGGCTCCATCCGCGACGATCTGGTGATCGAGGCCTGCAACCGCTACGGCATCGCCATGGCGTTTACGGGGCTTCGCCTGTTCCATCATTGATTCGGAGGGCTTTGGCATGAAGGTACTGGTCGTGGGCGGCGGCGGGCGCGAGCACGCCATCGTCCAGAAGCTCAAGGAAAGCAAGGACGTCACCGCGCTCTACTGCGCGCCGGGCAACGGCGGCATCGCGCGGGATGCCGTCTGCGTGCCCATTAAGGCCACGGACGTGGAGGCCATCGCGGACTGGGCCGCCGCGGAAAAGATGGATTATGTGGTCGTCACCCCGGACGATCCGCTGTGCCTGGGACTGGTGGATCTGCTATCGGCGCGCGGCATCCCCGCCTTCGGGCCGGACCGGGCCGCGGCCCGCATCGAGGGCAGCAAGGTCTTTGCCAAGGACCTGATGCGCCGCTACGGCATCCCCACCGCGCGCTACGAGGCCTTTGACGACGCGGAGGCGGCGCTTGCCTATGTGCGCACCGTGCCGTGCCCCGTCGTGGTCAAGGCCGACGGGCTGGCGCTGGGCAAGGGCGTGCTCATCTGCGAGACGAACGCACAGGCCGAGGCGGCCGTGATCGAAATGATGAAAAACGGCAGGTTCGGCGCCTCCGGCAGCCGCGTGGTGGTGGAGGAGTTTCTGGAGGGGCCGGAGGTGAGCGTTTTGTGCTTCACCGACGGCACGGCCATCCGCCCCATGGCCGCCAGCATGGACCACAAGCGCGCGCTGGATGGCGACAGGGGCCTCAACACCGGCGGCATGGGCGTCATCGCGCACAATCCCTATTACACCCCCGAGGTGGCCGCGCGCTGCATGGAGGAGATCTTTCTGCCCACGCTGGCCGCCATGCGCGCGGAGGGCTGCCCCTTCCGCGGGTGCCTGTACTTCGGGCTGATGATCA
Source organism: uncultured Eubacteriales bacterium (assembly GCA_944333375.1). Next base: position 192 of record CALVKX010000241.1, on the reverse strand, counting down.
CCAAAGACGGCCCGAAGGTGATCGAGTACAACTGCCGCTTCGGAGACCCCGAGACGCAGGCGGTGCTGCCGCTGTTGGAGAGCGACCTGTTTGCCATCATGCGGGCGACCACGGAAGGCACGCTTGCGCAGGCGGACGTGCGTTTCCGCGACGGCGCGAGCTGCTGCGTGGTGCTCGCCAGCGGCGGCTATC
>CALVKX010000240.1 GCA_944333375.1 uncultured Eubacteriales bacterium | reverse complement strand
TTGTTCTCGTGGTAGATGAGGAACTCGTTCATCATCCAGCCCACGCGGCTGCCCACGCGGATGCGGTCCCACACGGCGCCCTTTTGCAGCACGGCCACCTTGGTGCCCACGCTGTAGACGCCGATCTTGGAATAGCTCTTGCTGGGGCCGGTGCGCAGGCGCACGCCGTAGCCGTTGCTGCTCCAGATGGTGGCGTAGCAAAGCACATTGCCGTCATCGGGATAGTCGCTTCCGAAGTGCAGGAACTGGCTCATCATATAGCCGACGGTGCCGCCGATGCTGATGCGGGACCAGTGCGTGCCGCGCTCCAGCACCGTCACCGGCGTGCCCACCGCGTAGGTGCGGATGATGCGATAGCCCGTGCCCGGGCCGGTGCGCAGGCGCACGCCGTAGCCGTTGTAGCTGGTCACGTAGGCGGTGCCCTCGCTGGGGATGGAACCGCCGATGCGCAGGTAATCGCCGTACATATAGCCGGTACGGCCGTCAGGCGTCTGTACCTTGTACCAGCCTCCGCTGGAGCCCAGGATCTCGACCTGGGTCCCGGTATAATAGCTGGTGATGGTGGTCGCGCTAAAATTAGGCGCGGAGCGCAGCCTCAGCCAGCCGCCAACGACGGTGCCGTAGGTCGCCGCCATGGAGGCCGCGGGCAGGACGCTCAGGAGCATCACCGCGACCAAAAGGACCGCAAAAAACCGTTTCATCTGCTTCTCCCTCCGATTTTCCGTTTGCCCGGGGTGGTTACGATCATAATACGAACGAGCAGGACAAAATCTTCCCTCTTGTGGAATTTCATTGTACAATGATTTGCAAAGGTTGTAAATAGCGATATATGGTGGTTTCCAAGGGTTTGAGGCCGCTGGAAGCACAGGAAAGAAACGTTGTTACAAATATGTCTTATAATGTAAAATAAGGAAGGCGGCTGATTTGCCTCCTTCCTTCGATCCCATCAGGACTTCTGGGTAAAGCTCGTGTGGCAGCGGCTGCACGTCACCGTCACAACGCCCGTGCCGCGCGGCAGGCGCAGCCATGCGCGGCAGCTTGGACAGCGGAAATACTTGTACTTCTTTCGGTTCTGAAAGCGGACCTTCGCCTGGCGGCGAGCGGTGCGCCGCCTCTCCATCATGGAAAGGTAGCGCCGGTTTTCGGCCTCGCGCCTTTCGTTGTTGCGCGAGAACATGCGGAAGATGCACAGCACATAGGCGGCCAGGCTCAGGAGCGTCAGCACGATTCCCAGCAGCGGCCAGAGGAAAAAGCCCTGCACGCCCGCGAGGATGGACCCCACCAGATAGCCGATCAGGCCCGTCCACAGCAGCGCCATGGAAAGCTGGTCGGCACCGTGGCGGCCGTTCATGAAGGAGCGGAAGGTCTGCTTGATCTTTTGCCAGAAGGTCATAAAAAAGCCTCATTTCTCAACAGTTTAGCAATAGTAGAAACCTCCGCGCCCGCCCAGGCAGCAGCAGTTGCACAGCGCGTTGGCCAGACAGAGCGTCAGACAGGGGTTGGAGCACAGATAGGCGCCGAAGCCGCCCTGCGTCCCGCGCTGGCCATAGGCGCGGCTGCCCGCGTTGAGCTGCGCCAGCAGCTCGCGGAAGGCGGGCTCGTCCGGGGCCATGTTGACCGCCGTGCGCGCGTCGTTGAGCGCGGCGATGCGATTGCCCAGCCCCATGTTGGCCCGCGCGCTCCAGTAGTACCAGGCCGCCTTGCGCCCCGATGCCGACCTGAGGAGGTTCAGCGCGTCGTTATAGCGGCCCGAGAGCACCGCCTGGGCGGCGGCGCGCAGCTCGGGATCATTTTCGGTGTAGGTCGTGGACTGATAATTGCGCCGCTGGCCGCCGCCGAAGAGGTCCTCAAAATCGAATCCGAAGCCGCCGAAGTCAAAGCCACCCTGGCCGTAACCGCCCTGCCCATAGCCGCCCTGCCCGTAGCTTCCCTGGCCATAGCCGCCCGAGGAGCCGTAGCCGCCATAGCCGCCCGAGGAGCCGTAGCCGCCATAGCCGCCCGAGGAGCCGTAGCCGCTGGGCCCGCCGGTCTGGCCCTTGTGCTTGATAAGCAGGGTATAGGCCTCGTTGACCTCCTTCATGCGGGCCTCGGCCTCCGGGGACCCGTTGTTGAGATCGGGATGGTATTTCTTGGCCAGCTTGCGGTAAGCGGCCTTGATTTCGTCGTCCGACGCGCCCGGAGACACGCCCAGTACCTCGTAGGGGTCTCTCATGCCCCGTCCTCCTTATGCCTGCCGGCGGGCGGTTCACCCGCCGCGCTTTCCTTGCGGGGCGCGGGTACGCCCTGCCTGCGTTCGCGCTTCGCCTGCCTGAGCCGGTAGCGCGTCCAGCAACCAGCATACAGGATATTTCGCAAAATGTCCATATCTTTTACCAGCGGCAGGGTCTCAAAGGCGTCCGTGCTCTCGGCGATGAGCAGCGTCAGGCTCTCCAGGATGCGCTCCTCATAGTCGCTCTGGGCGCTGAGGTCCCTGAGCGGATTGTAGCGGCCGCGGCGGCGGTCGGCCTCCAGGTCGTCGTAGGCGTCCATGAGATAGATGAAGCGCCCCAGCCCCTCGCCGATGCGTTGGAGCGTATCGGACCACAGGTCCTCCCGGAAGCGGTAGATCGTCCCCAGCATGGACGCCGTCAGGTTGGCCGCGGCGTCGGGCGAGGGCTCGCCCCGGCGCTCCAGGTCGCTGATGGCGCTCAGGCAGCGCTCGATCTGTGCGCAGGTTTCGGGGTACGCCCGCACCACGCGGCTGTAGGCGTTCCTGAGCATCGCCGCCTCGGCCCGGCCGGAAAGGCTGCGCTCGTCGTGCCAGTCGTCCAGGCACTTGTAATAGGCCAGCGCCAGGTTCATGTCGCAGCAGTAATCGCTCAGCTCATTTTGCACAAAGGCGTGCCGCCGGAAGGGGTGGGGGAGGCAGCGCGCCGTCCCTTCGTCCTCCTCGGGTTCGTAGAGCGAGCTGAGGAGAATATAAAGGAAGGTGATGTCATAGCTCAGCGTCATGCGCCCCAGCGCGCCGTAGCGGCGCTCAAGCGCGTGGCAAAGCCCGCAGTAATAGGCGCGGTAGCGGTCCCGCTGCTCCTGGGTCAGCGCCCCGGCGGCGATGGTCACATAGCCGAACAATGCATTCCCTCCTTGCGCTTACGGCTGCGAGCCGCCGTCCTGGCTGGAGGTGAAGGAGGCGTCCATGGCCCCGTCCTCGCTGGAGGAGGCGGTGTCGTCGGTGAAACGGCCCACGGCCTGCATGGCCTGCGTCAGCTCCGCGCAGGCATCCTCCAGCTCGCGGTCGTCCTTCTTGTCCAGGGCGTTTTTGACGCGCTTGCGCAGCGCCTCGATGCGCTCCCGGTCCTCGGGGCTGAGCTTTTTCTGGGCTGCCTTGGCCTGATAGACCAGCTCCTCGCCGCGGTTGCGAAGCTCGGCGGACTTGCGGCGCTGCGCGTCCTCGGCGGCGTAGCGCTCCGCGTCGCGGATGGCCTGGTCGATCTCGGCGGAGGACATGTTGGAGCTCTGG
>CALVKX010000239.1 GCA_944333375.1 uncultured Eubacteriales bacterium | reverse complement strand
CTCCTCCCCGCCGTCCTCCTCCTCGGGGAAGAGCTCGCGGACCATCTTGTCCACATAGAGCACGCCGTCCAGATGGTCGATCTCATGGCAGAGGGCGCGCGCGAGGAAGCCCTCGCCCGTCACCTCGACGGGCTCGCCCTGCGCGTTCTGGGCGCGGACGGTCACGCGCTCCGGGCGCACGACGATCCCCGAGCGGCCGGGCACGCTCAGGCAGCCCTCGGGCCCGGTCTGCTCGCCCTCGGCGGATACGATCTCGGGGTTGACCAGCTCGATCAGCCCCTCCCCCACGTCCACCACCACGGCGCGCTTGAGGATGCCCACCTGCGGCGCGGCCAGGCCCACGCCCTGGGCCTTGTACATGGTGTCTGCCATGTCCTTGAGCAAAATGCGCAAACGCAGGTCAAACTTCTCCACGCGCTTGGCATGCTTGCGCAGCTTCTCGTCTCCGATCTCCACGATTCTTCTGGTTGCCATCTTTGACCAAACTCCTTATCCCCTACATCATCGTCGCGGGGTTCACTTCGCAATAGATTTTGCTTGCGCCGTCCTCCACGCCCGCCAGCTCGGAGAGCAGGCGCAGCAGCGGGGAGACCTCCGGGTGGTCGAACGCCTTGAGCAGCACATGGCAGCGGTACTGCCCCCGGATGCGCCTGACCGGGGCTTCGTCCACGCGCAGCATCAGCACGCGCTTTTTCTGCGCCGGATGTGAAAGCAGGTAGGTGCGCACCACGTCGTAGAGGCGCTCGGCGCTCAATCGGGCGGCGGCCTCGTCGGGGTTTTCCACCAGCAGGCGCGCGATCAGGGTAAACGGCGGGTACAGCCCCGCCCGGCGGCGGCTGAACTCCTGCTCGAAAAACGCGCGGTAGTCCTGCGCGGCCGCGGCCTGGATGCAGGGATCGCCGGGCTTGTAGGTCTGCACGATGACCTCGCCCTCCGGCCCCGCGCGCCCCGCGCGGCCGGCCACCTGCGTGATGAGCTGGAAGGTGCGCTCCGGCGCGCGGTAGTCCGGCAGGTTGAGCGTCATGTCCGCCGCCACCACGCCCACCAGCGTCACGCGCGGGAAGTCCAGCCCCTTGGCGATCATCTGCGTGCCCACGAGCACCTGCGCCTCGCCCCGACCGAAGCGCTCCAGGAGCTTTGCATGCGCGTCGCGGCCGCGCGTGGTGTCGATGTCCATGCGCACCGTCCCCACCCCGGGAAAGAGGCGGCGCACCTCCTCCTCCACGCGCTGGGTGCCGCTGCCGAAATAGCGGATGTAGCGGCTGCCGCACTCGGGGCAGACCGTGGGCGGCTGGCGGACCGCGCCGCACATGTGGCATCTCAGCTCGCCCGGGCCGTCGGCGTCCGCCTCGCGGTGCAGGGTCATGCTCAGGTCGCACCGCTCGCATTTGACCACGTAGCCGCAGCTTCGGCAGCTTACGAAGGTATTGTAGCCGCGGCGGTTGAGAAAGAGCATGGCCTGCCGGCCGTCCCGCAGGCACTCGCCCAGCCGCTGGATCAGCAGCTGGCTGAAGATGGAGCGGTTGCCCGCCTCCAGCTCGCGCCGCATGTCCACCACCGTCACCTTCGGCAGGGGCAGCCCCCGCACGCGCCGGGGCATCTCCACCAGCGTGTAGTCGCCGCGGCGTGCCCTGGCAAAGGAGAGGATGCTGGGCGTGGCGCTGCTCAAAACCAGCGTGGCGCCCTCCCGGCGGCAGCGGCTCACGGCCACGCTGCGCGCGTCGTAGCGGGGGTGCTTGTCGCTCAGATAGGTCTGCTCGTGCTCCTCGTCGATCACGATCAGCCCCAGCCGCTCCACCGGCGCGAACACCGCGCTGCGCGCCCCCACCACCACCCGCGCCAGACCCAGGCGGATGCGCCGCCACTCGTCGCAGCGCTGGCCATCGGTCAGGCGGCTGTGCAAAACCGCCGTCTCCGGGCCGAAGCGTGCCCGGAACCAGCTCACCATCTGCGGCGTGAGGGCGATCTCGGGGACCAGAATGATGGCGCCCTTTCCCGCCCTGAGCGTCTCGGCCGCCATGGCGAGGTAGACCTCGGTCTTTCCGCTGCCGGTGACGCCGTGCACAAGAAACGCGCCCTCGCCCCGTCTGAGGGCGGGAAGCATGGCGTCCAGCGCCTCGCGCTGGTCCGCGGTCAGCTCGGGCGCGACCGTCCGCGCCGGGTCCGCCTCTCCCTCGGGCGCGCGGAATACCTCGCGCGCCTCCAGCGTCACAAGCCCCGCCTTCTCCAGCGCGCGCAGCGCCTCGCGGGGATCGTGCACCAGGGATTCCAGCTGCGAAAGCGCCCGCGGCTCCCCATCCGCCAGCAGCCGCAGCAGCGTGGCGCGCTTGGGCGCGCGCCGCAGCTCCCTCGCCTCCGCCTCCGCGTCCACGCCTGGAGCGAGGCGGGCGACGAGCTCCGTTTTCCGCCGCACGCGCCCGGCGCGCATGGCGGCGGGCAGCATCAGCCTCAGCGTCTCGGCCAGGGGACAGTGGGCCTCGGCGGCCAGCTCGCGCGCAAGCGCCAGCAGCGGCGCCAGCAGCGCCGGCCACCCGTCCAGCGCCTCGCCCAGGGGGCGGAGCTTTTCCGGCGGCACGCCCTCGGGCGGGCTGTCCAGCAGCTCCACCACGATCCCTTCCACCCGCCTTCGGCCCAGCGGCACGCTCACCCGCTGACCCACGCTCACCCGCATGCCCTCGGGCACCAGGTAGGAAAAGGGCCTGGCCACGTTGCTGTGCACCACGTCCACGATGACCTGCGCGACCACGCCCCCGCCTCCTTTCGTACTGCGCGCGCCTCAGCGGTAGAAGCGGTTGCGCGGCCTGGGCACGCGGCCCTTCTTATGCCGTCCCGTGCGGCGCAGAAGCCGCATCAGAAGCCTCAGCCCCACAAACACCCCGCCCACCGGGAGCAGGATCATGATGACCAGCTCCGCCGACAGCGGCGGGAAGGGGTTGGGATCGGCGTAGACTTCGTTTTCGATCTCCTCCAGGGACAACGGCGCGTTTTCGCGCCTGAGAATCGTGCGCGAGGCCACCAGATCGTAGGTGACCGCGCTGCCGCCGTCGCTGGGATAGTAGGTCATGGTGCCCATGACCTCGCCCTGCTGGATGGGCGCGGCAAAGTCGCGGGAGTATTCGATGAGCACGGTCTGGCGCAGGTTGCGGGCCATGGTCTCCATCTCGGCCTTGGTGGCCACGATGCTGACCTCGCGCGAGCCGGACCGCGCCTGGACGTTGAGCTCCAGCCGGCCGTAGCCCTCATCGTCCAGCGAAAAGCCCGAGGTTTCCACGGTGATGGGGTTCTGAGCGTAGAGCTCGGCGGGCGTCATGCTCACGAACTGGGAAAAGCCGTATTCCATCAGCTTGACCGTATCGCTCCAGCGGCCGCTCTCGGTGGTGTAGAAAACCACCGAAATCAGCTCCACCCCGTCGCGCTCGGCCGCGCCCACGAAGCAGTGGCCCGCCGCGTCGGTATAGCCGGCAGTGATGCCGATGGCGTAGGGATAGTAGGCGTCGTTC
>CALVKX010000238.1 GCA_944333375.1 uncultured Eubacteriales bacterium | reverse complement strand
GTGAAGGTGGGCGACGTGGTGACCATCCCCGGCATCGGCGATGTGACCATCCTTGCCAACGGCGATCTGGTCGAGGGTCAGGAGACCGCTCCCGAGAACAACGGCGTTGTGCTGCTGCCCGAGCGCGTTGTCTTCACCGCTGAGAACGTCGCGGACTATCCGTTCTGATCGTTTCTTTCGCAACCAACCAGGGGAGAGGAAGCGCCTGCGGGCGCTTCTCCTCCCTTTCATGGCGCAAGCGGGCGGACAGCTGCCCGCAGCGCCCACACGGACTGACCGATTCACAGCTACTTACTGAAGGAGGTTTCTCAACATGGCTGATAAAGACGGATTGAAGATTGCCAAGGACTACCATGTGAACGAGGCGTTCGCCAATCAGGGCGGCTTTTACGTCAAGGGCGCCAACAACCTGGACTGGGGTATGAAAAAGCACCTGAGCAACATCTTCGACCCCAAGAGCGGCAACACCGTGATGTTCGCCTTTGACCACGGCTATTTCATGGGCTCCACCGCGGGCCTGGAGCGCCTGGATCTGGTCATTCCCAAGCTCATGCCCTATGTGGACTGCTTGATGGGCACCCGCGGCGCGCTGCGCACCTGCGTGCCTGCGGAAAACCGCAAGGCCATCGCCCTGCGCGTCACCTCCGGCTCCAGCATGCTCAACGATGACCTGAGCCATGAGGTCGTGGCCGTGGACATCGAGGACTCCATCCGCATGAACGCCGACTGCATGGCCGTGCAGACCTTCATCGGCGCGGACGGACAGCTCTCCAGCATCGACAACCTCAGCCGCGTCATCAACGCCGGCTTCCGCTACAGCATCCCCACGCTGGGCGTCGTGGCCGTGGGCAAGGACATGGAGCGCACCGACCGCTTCTTCAAGCTCGCCACCCGCATCGTGGCCGAGATGGGCGTGCAGCTGGTCAAGACCTACTACTGCGATAACTTTGAGGAGATCGTGGCGGCCTGCCCGGTGCCCATCGTGGTCGCCGGCGGCAAGAAGCTGCCCGAGGACGAGGCCCTCACCCTCGCCTACCGCAGCATCCAGGGCGGCGCGCGCGGCCTGGACATGGGCCGCAACATCTTCCAGAGCGAGCACAGCGCCGAGATGGCCCAGGCCATCCGCAAGATCGTGCACGAGGGCTACACCGACAAGGAAGCCTACGAGTTCTATCAGGATCTGATCCACTAAGAGAACCCAAAAACGGGCTGCCCGGCTCCGCGCCGCGGCAGCCCTTTCAAAAGGTGGGCTTTCAATGGCACTCTCCATTCTCCAGATGGTCCTTCCCGTCCTGCTGGTGATCGCGATGGGCTTCCTGTGCAACCGTCGCCAGTGGCTCAGCGCCGCGGGCCTGCAGGGCATCAAATCCGTGGTCGGCAAGATTACGCTGCCGGTGGTCCTCTTCAACGCCTTCTTTACCGCCGACTATTCCGGGACGACGGCGCTGACCTTCTGCGTGGTCTATATCAGCCTGGGCGCGGCGCTGCTCATCGGCTTCTGGGCCCGGCGCTTCAATGCGCGCTACGGCAAATTCATGCCCTTTCTGATGACAGGCTTTGAGGGCGGCATGCTGGGCTACGCGCTCTTTGGCCTTCTCTACGGCGCCTCCCAGACCCATATCTTCGCCATGGCGGACGTGGGGCAGACGATGTTCGCCTACACCGTTTTCCTCTCCACCCTCCAGGTCGTCAACGGCCAAAAGCCCTCCGTGGGCGCCGTGGTCAGAAACATGCTGACCAACCCCGCCAGCGTGGGCATGCTTTTGGGCATCGTGCTGGGCGTGGCGGGCGTTGGCAAATGGGTGGCCGCCTCCACGATCGGCCCGCTGGTGAGCAGCCTGATCTCCTTCATCACCGCGCCCACGTCCGTGCTGATTCTGCTGATGGTGGGCTACGAGCTGTCCTTCAGCCGCGAGCTGATGAAGCCGGTGCTGACCACGGCGCTTGTGCGCCTGGCGGTCATGGCCGCCCTGTGCTGCGTGTGCGCGCTGGTGATCTTTGCCGTCGTGCCCTTTGACAAGCCCCTGCTGGTGGCGCTGATGCTGGGCTTCATGCTTCCTCCGCCCTTCATCATCCCCCTTTACGCGGACGTGACGGGCCACGGCGAGTACATCTCCACCACCCTGTCCATCTCCACTTTGCTCTCCGTGGCGGCCTTCATCGCCATCGCCGCCTACACCCTCGCCTGACGGCATGAAAAGAGGTATGCGGTATGCTCAAAGGAATCTCTCCCATTCTGACCCCGGAGCTTCTCAAGATCATCGCCGAGATGGGCCACGGTGACGAGCTGGTCCTGGCCGACGGCAACTTCCCCGCCGCCTCCATCGGCAAGCGCTGCGTGCGCATGGACGGCCACGGCGGCGCCGAGGTGATGGCGGCGCTGATGCCCCTGTTCCCGCTGGATGACTTCGTGGACGCGCCCCTGTGCGTGATGGAGGTGCCGGACGGCATGTTCCCCGGCAACGCAGCCCCCATCTGGGAGCGCTTCCAGAAGGCCGCGGCCATCGACCTGCCCGGCGCGCACATGGAAAAGATGGAGCACGACGCCTTCATGGACCGTGCCCGTGCCGCCTACGCGGTGGTGCAGACGGGCGAGACGGCCCTCTACGGCAACATCATCCTCCGCAAGGGCGTGGTGCGGCTTTAAGCCGGCCGCATGACGCAAAATGACCCCGGACGGATTGCGGTCCGGGGTCATTTTGCGTCATGCCTGCGCGTTGAGCTCATCGGCCAGAATCGCCGCGGCCTCCCTCACCAGCCGGGGACAGGGGCGCCTGGCGTAATATTCGGGGTCGCGCTCGCTGGGCATGTTGGCGGGGTCGATGCCCGCGCGCTCCAGCAGCGGCCGGCAGTCAATGTCCGCCTCCGCCTCGCGGAAGCGGCCCGCCATGCGCTGAATCGCGGCGTATTCAGCCTTCTTCCCTTCTTTTTCCTCAGGCCGGTCATAGCCGCGCAGCATGCCGTAGACCATGGCCATGCCGCTCACCGCTCCGCACACGCCGCGAAGGCCGCCCACGCCGCCGCCAAAGCCGCTGGACAGCCGCGCCGCCGTCTTCATCTCCAGCCCCATGTCCTGCGCATAGGCCAGCACCACGCTCTGCGCGCAGTTATAGCCCTCGCGAAACAGCGCCTCCGCGCGCGCCGCTTTTTCCTCCCTGTCGATGCGCATGACGTCCTCCTTACTTGGCGTCCCGGGCAGGCAGCTCGTACACAGCGTCGGCAATCCTGTCCAGCCAGTCGCCGTTAAACAGCTCAATCATGCCCTTGTCGATGCCGCCCGCCAGCTTGGGATCGATGGGCAGCTGCGCCGTGAGGGGAATGTTATAGCGCTGGGCGATCTCAGCCACATGGCTCTTGCCAAACAGCTCCACATGCTTGCCGCAGTCGGGGCAGGCCACATAGCTCATGTTCTCCACCAGCGCCATGACGGGAATCTCCATCATCCCGGCCATCTTGAGCGCCTTTTCCACGATCATCTCCACCAGCTCCTGCGGGGTGGAAACCAGAATCAC
>CALVKX010000237.1 GCA_944333375.1 uncultured Eubacteriales bacterium | reverse complement strand
GGGAAGAAGCGCCGGAGCAAATACTCCGACGCTTCTTTGTCAAGAAACATTGCTCGAATGGGTTATGAATTGCTGCGGAGGCTTACTTGTGCAGCAGGTCGGCGGGCATCCAGTCGGCCACGGACAGGTAGCTGAGGTTGCCGTAGGTCTCGCCGGCGATTTCGCCGAGATTCTCAACGGTGCTGTCTTCCTTGAGGGCGGAGGCCAGGATAGCGCTGCCAGGGATCTCAACCACGTCCACGCCGTACTCGCCGGTGGCGGGGTCATAGATCTTGTCGTACTCGCCGGCCAGCTCCAGCATGAGCAGGCGCATGGCGATCTCGCCGTTCAGGGTCCAGTCGGTGGTGCCGGCCGCGTACCAGATGTCGGGGCGGGTCTGCATGTTGGTCACGTCCACCTGGTCGATGTCAACGGACGCCATGGGCAGGGCCTCGCCGGCCTCGCCGTTGAAGTTGGCGTTCTCGAAGATGGCGTTGTACACGCCCTGGCCGTAGAGGTCGTAGTAGGCGATGACGCCGTCCACATCCTCGCGGTTGAGGCTCTGCAGATAAGCGGCGGTCACGCTGTTGGCACTGTCAACGCTGTCCTGCAGGGGCTGGATTTCGCCCACGGTCACGATCTTGCCGGCAGCCTCGTATTCCTGCCAGCCAACCTCGCGGCGGTCGAACGGGCTGTTGTAGTTGGGGCCGCGCCATACCTTGACCAGACGCACGCCCTCACCGAACTTGGCGATCATCTCGTCGAGCAGAACGGTGACCAGGCTCTTGTCCTGCTGGAACAGCTGGGTCACGCCCTCGATCTTCTGATACTCGCCGTCGGTGTAGAACTGGGTGTCGAAGCACACGAGCTTGAGCTCGGGGTACTTCTCGGTCAGCTCCTTGAGGAACACATAGGAGCCGTCCTGGTTGCCGTGGCTGACGAGCAGTCCGTCATAGCCGGCGGCGGCGCAGGTGTTGATGGTGTCCATCCAGCGGTTGAAGTCACCGTCGCAGAAGTAGAAGTCGAAGTCCACGTCCAGCGCGGCGCACAGGTCGGCGCAGGAGTCCTTCCACATCTGGAAGATGGTGGCGGAGGGCAGCAGCATGATATACGCTACCTTCTTGCCGGCGACGGGATTGGCCGTTTCAGCGGTGGCGACGGTCAGCATGGACAGTGCCAGCATGAGAGCCAGAACCAGAGCTACGATCTTTTTCATGGTAAACCTCCTATTCACTTTTGGGCGGATACGGTAAACTACCGCCCTTTGCTGACATCAGTATAGAGCCATTCAGGTGAAAAGTCAAGCGGTGTTTTAGAATATTTTTTAGATCAGTTTATTTTTATTGTTTAGTTGACAAAATGGCGGGATATACCGTCATACACTTGATAAATACTAAACAGCCAGAGGTGAGGAAGCATGTTTAGTGTTTATGACGAACGGGCAAGATTTTTTGCCGCAAGTGTTGACAATGATAAACGCTGCATCTATAATAAAGACCGGAATGGCCGCCGGCCGGGCGCGGGTAAACAGGCGCTAAACGGCCGCGCATCAATCGTGTGCGATCGAAAAAAGAAAAGCGGGTGAGGGGCATGCAAAGCATACATCGCTATCCTACGGATGACGAGGCGAAAAAGCTGATTGTGGAGATCGGCCGCAGAATGTATCAGAAGAACTTCGTGGCGGCCAACGACGGCAACATCAGCTGCAAGGTGGACGACGATATCATCTGGACCACGCCCACGGGCGTCTCCAAGGGCTTTATGACCGAGGACATGATGGTCAAGATGCGCCTGGACGGGACGGTCCTGTCCCGGGGCGAGCGCGGCGCGTCCAGCGAGGTCAAGATGCACCTTCGCATCTATAACGAAAACCCGGAGGTCCGGGGCGTGTGCCATGCGCATCCGCCCATCAGCACCTCCTTTGCCATCGCGGGCATCGGCCTGGACAAGGCCATCTATCCCGAGGCGCTGGTCAACCTGGGCACCGTGCCCTGCGTACACTATGAGGCGCCCGGCTCCCAGGGCATCCCCGACAGCATCGCGCCCTACTGCCGCGACTACAACGCCCTGCTTCTGGCCAACCACGGCGCGGTGGCATGGGGCGGCTCGCTGATGGAGGCGTGGTACCGGCTGGAGTCCACCGAGCACTATGCCATGGTCATCATGTACACCGGCAACATCATCGGCAAGGCCAACGTGCTCAGCTGCGAGCAGGTGGGCGAGCTGATCGAGATCCGCAAGAAGATGGGCATCACCAGCGGCGGCGTGCCCCCCTGCACGGCACGCGCCACCAATACCGTGGACGTGGTGGCAGGACACAGCCCCGTGGCGGACAACCCGCCGGTCCTCAAGACCTACGGTCAGAGCGCCTCGCCCTGCGGCTGCGCGGGAGGCGGCGCCGCGGCGGACGAGGCTGAATTGCAGGCCATCACGCGGGCGGTGCTGGAGCGGCTGAAGAACCTGAAGTAAGCGGGAGGGAGGCGGAGGAATGAAGGCGATCGTGATCGGCGGCGTGGCGGCCGGAATGTCCGCCGCCTCCAAGCTCAGGAGGGCCCTGCCCGACGCGCAGATCGCCGTCTACGAGCGCGGCGGCTACCTCTCCTATGGCGCGTGCGGGCTGCCGTATTACATCGGCGGCTTCAACGACGATCCCGGCAGGCTCATCGCCCGCACGCGCGAGCAGTATGATAAGATGGGAATCGAAACCCATCTGCACCACGAGGTGCTTTCCGTGGACCCGGACGCAAGGCGCGTGCGCGTGAAGGATCACGATTCGGGGCGGGAATTTGAGGATGCCTACGATGCGCTGATGATCGCCGTGGGCTGCAACAGCGTGGCCCCCAAGGTGCCCGGCGCGGACCTGCCCTCGGTCTTTTACCTCAAAACCATGGAGGACGGGCTGCTTTTGCACGAGATCGCCCGGCTGCCCGACGTGCGGCACGTGGCGGTGGTGGGCGGCGGCTACATCGGCGTGGAGATGGCCGAGGCGCTCTTGCACCTGGGAAAGAGCGTCACGATCATCGAGGCGGGGGAGCGGCTGCTCACCCCGTTTGAGCCGGAGTTTTCCGAGCTGGCCGCGCAGGAGCTGGAGAAAAACGGCGTGCGCGTGCTGGTGGGCCATCGGGTGGAGGCGATCAGCGAGCAGGGCGACCGGCGCGTGGTGCGCGCGGGCGGGGAGGACATCCCCTGCGACCTGGTGGTGATGGCCGTGGGCATGGTGCCGGCGACGGGCTTTCTGCGCGATACGGGCATCCGCATGGCCAAAAACGGCGCCATTCTGGTGGACCGGGAGATGCGGACCTCGCTGGAAAACGTGTACGCGGCGGGCGACTGCGCCGTGGTCTACCACCGGCTGATGGAGGAGGATTACTTCATTCCGCTGGGTACGGTGGCCAACAAGTGCGGCCGCATCGCGGGCGGCAACATGGCCGGCGCGCATGACAAGTTTGCGGGCGCCCTGGGCACCGCCGCCATCAAGGTCTGCGGCCTGGAGATGGGCCGCACCGGCATGAGTGAAACCGATGCCAAACGCC
>CALVKX010000236.1 GCA_944333375.1 uncultured Eubacteriales bacterium | reverse complement strand
CGCCACGGGGTCGACCACGTCGCGCAGGCCCTCGAAGTTGATGCCCTTGACCACCCGGCCGCTACGCACGTCCAGGCAGGGGATGATGCGTTTGGTCAGCATGGCTCCGCCTCCCCCCGTGCGATGGCCAGCGCGCGCTCCAGCTTGAGCCTGCCGGTGTAGAGCGCCTTGCCCAGGATGCAGCCGTAGAGGCCCATGTCGCGGAGCGCGGCGATCTCCGATTCAAAGCTCACCCCGCCGGAGGCGATGACCCGAAGGCCCCTGATTTGCGAAAGGCGTTCATAGGCCGCCAGATTCGTGCCCGAGAGCGCGCCGTCGCGGCCGATGTCGGTATAGATGACGGTGGACACGCCCGCGTCCGCGAGTCGGCGGCAGAAGGCAAAGCCGTCCAGCGCGCTCACCTCGCGCCAGCCGCGCGTGGCCACCTTGCCGTCGCGGGCGTCCACGCCCACGGCGATGCGCGCGCCCCAGCGCCCGACCAGGCGCTCGACCAGCGAGAAGTCCTCCACGGCGGCGGTCCCCAGGATGACCCGGTCCGCGCCCAGCGCGAGCGTGGCCTCCACATCGGCCTCGGTGCGCATGCCGCCGCCGACTTCGACATCCAGCGGCAGCGCGCAAAGCGAAGCGATCGCGGCGCGGTTTTGCGGACTGCCGTCCTTCGCGCCGTCCAGGTCCACGGCATGCAGGCAGGCGGCGCCCGCCCTGACAAAGCCGCGCGCCACCTCCGCGGGGTCATCCGCGTAGACGGTCATGCGGTCATAATCCCCCTGCGTCAGGCGCACGACGCGCCCGCCCCGCAGGTCGATCGCCGGGTAGATCAGCATGCCGCATCCCCCTCTCCCATGGCGAAGGCCCGCAGGATGCGCAGGCCGACCTCGCCGCTCTTTTCCGGGTGAAACTGCGTGCCGCACACGCATCCGCGCCGCACCACGCCGGCCACCGTGACCCCGCCGTAATCGGAGCTTGCGGCGAGCGCCTCGCCGCATCCGGCGGCGTAGAACGAATGGACATAATAGACGAAGTCGCCCTCGCGCACGCCCGAGAGCAGCGGGTCGTCCGGGCGGTCGAGGTGCAGGCTGTTCCAGCCCATGTGCGGCACCTTGGCACCGGGGGCAAGAACGGGGGCAAGCGGACGCACCTCGCCGCAAATCAGGCCCAGGCCCGCGTGCTCGCCGTATTCATGGCTTTTTTCAAAGAGCAGCTGCATGCCAAGGCAGATGCCGATCAGCGGTTTGCCCCGTCCGGCCAGATCGCGCAGCAGCGCATCCAGCCCGAGGGCGCGAAGCTTTTCCGCCGCGTCGCCGAAGGCCCCCACGCCGGGCAAAATGATGCGATCCGCCGCGCGCAGCGCCCTTTCCTCGCGCGTGACCTCACATTCCGCGCCGATATGCCTGAGCGAGCAGGTGAGCGAGTAGAGGTTGCCCACCCCGTAATCCACCACCGCGATCATGGCGCGTTCCCTCCCAGCGTGCCCTTGGTGGAGGGGATTTCCCCCGCGGCGTCGGGGTCGATCTCGCAGGCCTCGCGCAGGGCGCGGGCCACGCCCTTGAAGATGCCCTCGATGACGTGATGCGTGTTCGCGCCCGCCAATAGCCGGATATGGAGCGTAAGGGCCGCCTCGCGCACGAGGGCGAGGAAGAACTCCCCGACCAGCTCGGTATCGAACGTCCCCACCTTCTGGGCGGGCATCGGCGCGTCAAACCCCAGGTAGGCCCGGCCGCTGAGATCCACGGCCACCAGGGCCAACGTCTCGTCCATGGGCAGGAGGCGTTGACCGTAGCGCCTCACGCCCCGCTTGTCGCCCAGCGCCGCATACAGCGCCTGCCCCAGCGCGATGCCGATGTCCTCCACGGTGTGATGGTCGTCCACCTGCGTGTCGCCCGTGCAGCGCACGCGCAGATCAAAGCGGGCATGGCGCGCAAAGAGCGTGAGCATATGGTCCAGAAAGCCGCAGCCCGTGCGGATGTCGCTCTCTCCCGTGCCGTCGAGGGCCAGGGCAAGGGAAATGTCGGTTTCCGCGGTTTTGCGTTGGATGGTTGCGCTTCTCATGAAATCGTCCTTTCTGAGAGAATGGCGCGCGTTTCCAGCACGAGACGACGCATTTGCTCGCGCGTGCCGATGGAGATGCGCGCATGCTCCCTGAGCGCGGGGTCGTCCCAGCAGCGAATCAGCACGCCGCGCTTTTTAAGCGCCTCATAATACCGGCGCGCGGTCAGCGACGGATGGGCCGCAAAGAGAAAATTGGCGCGGCTGTCCGTCATGGAAAAGCCCAGCGCGCGAAGCTCCGCCGCCGTCTCCTCCCGCTGGCGCACGATGGACTGCACGCAGGATTCAAAGTAGGCCGTGTCGCGCATGGCCTCGATTCCGGCCAGCATGCTCAGGCGGTTGATGTTGTAGGGGTGAAAGCTGCACCTGACGCGGTTGAGGTCCTCGATGACGGGGGCGTTCGCCAGCGCATACCCCAGCCGCGCGCCCGCCAGGGAGCGCGACTTGGAGAAGGTGCGGACAATGAGAAGGTTGGGGCAGAATTTGAGCAGCGGCAGCGCGCTCTCGCCCCCGAAGTCCACATACGCCTCGTCCACCAGCACGATTTGGCCCGGGTTGCCGCGCACGATGCGCTCGATTTCCCCGAGCGGCAGGGACAGGCCCGTGGGCGCGTTGGGGTTGGCCAGCACCACCATGCCGCCGGCGCCAAGCAGCGGCTCCACGGGCAGGGTGAAGTCCTCCCGAAGCGGGACGGTGCGCGCGGGCACGCGGAACAGGTTCGCAAACACCCGGTAGAAGCCGTAGCTGACCGCGGGGAAGACGGCGGGATGCGCCGCGTCCGCAAAAGCGAGGAAACTCAGGCCCAGCACCTCGTCCGAGCCGTTGCCGCAGAAGACGTTGTCGGGCGAAACGCCGTACTGCTCGGCGATGGCGCGGCGGAGCGGCAGGGCGGTGGGGTCGGAGTAGAGGTTGAGGCGGGAGACCTCCTCACGGCTGAGCGCGTCCAGCACCCGGGGCGAGGGAGGAAAGGGACTTTCGTTGGTGTTGAGCTTGACATACCGGCGGTCCCGGGGCTGCTCGCCGGGCACATAGGGGGCAAGGGACGCCAGGGCGGGAATGAGAAAATCGCTCATGGCCGGTCCTCCATGCGCACGGCCACGGCGTTGGCGTGCGCGTCCAGCCCCTCGCGGCGGGCAAAGCGCATCACGTCCGCGGACACCTGCCGCAGCGCGTCGGGGGTATAGTAGAGATAGCTTGAACGGCGGCAGAAATCATCCACGCCCAGGGGGGACGAGTAGCGCGCCGTGCCGCCGGTGGGCAGGGTATGGTTGGGCCCGGCGAGGTAGTCGCCCAGCGGCTCGGGACAGCTTCGTCCCAGAAAGACGCTTCCGGCGTTGCGTACCCGGGGGAGAAGCCCGAAGGGATCGTCCACGCACAGCTCGAGATGCTCCGGGGCGATCTCGTCGGCCAGGCGCGCGGCGGTTTCCAGGCTGTCCACCACGAGGATGCGGCCGTTTTGCTCGATGGAGGCGCGGGCGATTTCCCGGC
>CALVKX010000235.1 GCA_944333375.1 uncultured Eubacteriales bacterium | reverse complement strand
CCGTAGTTGGCCAGGGAAACGCTGACGTTGGCCTCGCCGCCGCCAAAGGTGGCCTCGAGGCTGGGGGACTGGAAGAAGCGTTCATAGCCGGGGCTTTTCAGACGCAGCATGATTTCACCAAAGGTAACGACCTTCGCCATGGGATCATTCATCCTTTCGTTTTTTCAAATCGCTGGAGATCACTTTTGCAGGAGATGAACGGCAAAGCCGGCGATCTCATCCTTGAGATAGATGGCGCGCAGCTTTCCGTCCCTGAGGATGACGCTGCTGTCGTCAAAGGCAAAGCCGCGGCGCTCCATGTGCCAACGGGCACGGCGGATGGCGTTGCAGGCTATGGCGATGTGGCCGTGCGACCCTCGGAAGGGAACCTTCATCACCTCAAAGCCCTCGCCCACGAAGTTGGCGTTCCTGCGCTCGTCGATGGGCCAGCCCAGCAGTTTGGAAAGCATCCGGGCGTCCTTCATGGCCTGCTCTGGCGTGCCGCTGTTGATGCCCACATGGCGCACCTCCAGACCCAGCATGCGGTTGACCGCGCTGCGCGTGAGCTCCTCGATGCGCTTCCAGTCCTTCTGCGCCACGGCGTCGCCGGGGACCATCCAACTTCCGCCGCAGGCGACGATCTTGGGGAAGGAGAGGTAATCGTTGAGGTTCTGCTCATTGATGCCGCCGGTGGGCAGGAAGGTGATGCTGCCGTAGGGCGCGGACATGGCCTTGATGAGCTTGATGCCGCCCAGTGGCTCCGCGGGGAAGAACTTGACGGTCTTTAGGCCCAGGGAGAGGGCGACCTCAATGTCGCTGGGGTTGGCGCACCCGGGCACGATGGGCACGTCCTTCTCCTGGCAGTAATGCACGATGTCGGGATTGATGCCGGGCGAAACGATATAGGCCGCGCCCGCCTCGATGGCACGGTCCACCTGCTCGCGCGTAATCACCGTGCCCGCGCCCAGAATCACATCGGGCAGCTCGGCATGCACGCGGCGGATGGCCTCCTGCGCCGCATCGGAGCGGAAGGTGATCTCCGCAACCGGCAGCCCGCCGTCGGACAGAGCCCTGCAAAGCGGCACCGCGTCGGCGGCGTCCTCAACTTTGATGACCGGCACGATGCCGGCAAGGGACAGCTTTTCGATCATTTCCATGGGGATTTCCTCCTTTGTCCTCGCCAGGGTTACAGTATCTCAAACGTTTTGCAGAAAGCGCTCAATCCGCGGCTGGATCTCTTTGAGCAACCCGGCTGAGCGCAGCAGTGCCTCCTCGTCCATGCGAAAGCTCGGCGCAGACACGCTCAGCGCGTACAGCGCGCGCCCCTCGCGATTCCTGAGCGGGACGGCCACGCAGCAGACGTTGTCGTTGCTCTCCTCCCGCTCCACCGCGTAGCCCGCCTCCCGGGCCTGGGCGACCTGTGCCAGCAGCGCCTCCAGGCTGGTGATGGAGCGCGGCGTGACCGCCTCCAGCGTCTGCCCTTCGTAGAGCGAACGAATCTGCCCTTCCTCCATGGTCGAGAGAATCGCCTTGCCCAGCGCCGTGCAGTGCAGCGGCGCGCGCGCCCCCACATAGCTGCTCATGCGCACCGAGCGGGTGGAGTCCAGCTTGTCGATGTAAAGCGTGTCCCGTTCGGAGCGCACGCCCAGATGCATCGTCTCGTTGATCTTCTGATGAACCTCCGCCATGCAGCCGCGGATGACCTCCATCACATCCACCTGATTGAGCGCCCCCGCGCCGATCTCAAAGAGCTTTAGCCCCAGCCGGTAGCGCCCCGTATCCTCCTGATGCGTCGCATAGCCCAGGCAGGCGAGCGTCTGCGCCAGGTTGAACGCCGAGGAGCGCGGCAGGCGCAGCGCCTGCGCAAGCTCGCACAGCGCCATTCCCTCGGGATGCTCGCCCAGAAGCCTGAGCATCTCCAATCCCCGCTGAAGCGTTCTGTTGGGTATCTCCGCCATGTGCCCGCCTCCAGTGTTCACATATGTAAACAGTGTTTCCATTCCTGAAACCATTATAATCCTTTGCCCCAGAAGTGTCAAGGGCCGCCGAAAAAAACTGAGCGCCCGTCCCCTGTTCAGAGGACGGGCGCCGTATTCTTACATTTCAAGCTCCACGGACGGCTCTGCCGCCTCCGCCGCGTCGGGTGCGTCCCCGGCCGCCGCCTCCCGCTCCGTCTTTTTCATCGCAACGGCAAGCATGAGCTTGAGCCGGTTGAGCTGGTTGGCCTCGCTGGACCCGGGGTCGTAGTCCACGGCGACGACGTTGGCCTGGGGATAGCGGGCGCGCAGCTTCTTGATGACGCCCTTGCCCACCACGTGGTTGGGCAGGCAGGCGAAGGGCTGGATGCACACGATGTTCTCCACGCCCGTGCTGAGCAGCTCCGCCATCTCGCCGGCCAAAAACCAGCCCTCTCCGTACTGGTTGCCCTGGGAGAGCAGGGGGTCAGCCAGCCTGGCGATCCGGCCGATGGGCATGGGAGGCTCGAATCGGGCGCTCTTTCTGAGCGCGCGGATGGCGGGCTTGCGCACGGCGCGGATGGCCCACACCGCCAGCCTTGCCGCCGCCTCCGAGGTCCAGCGCTTGCCCAGGAAGCGGTGCTTGAAGATGCCGCCGTAGGCGCAGTAGTTGAAAAAGTCCATCAGGTCCGGCACCACCGCCTCCGCGCCCTCGCGCTCCAGCAGCTCCACCAGATGGTTGTTGGCCACGGGCATGTACTTGACCAGAATCTCGCCCACCACGCCCACGCGCGGCTTGTGCAGCGTCTCGTCCAGAGGCAGGGTGTCAAAGTCCCGCACCAGCTCCCGGCAGACCTGCCGGAAGGGCCGCCGGCGGCCCACCAGCGACGCCACGCACGCGGCGCTCCACTTCGCCGCCAGCGCGTCGGCCGTCCCCTTCTCCTTCTCATAGGGCCGCACCCGATAGAGGCAGCGCATCAGGAGGTCGCCGAACACCAGGGCGTGGGCCGCGGCCAGCAGCAGGGCCGGCGGCACCCGGAAGCCCTCGTTTTTTTCCATGCCATTGACGTTGAAGGAGATGACGGGAATGTGCGAAAGCCCGGCCTTCTCCAGCGCGCGGCGGATGAAGCCGACGTAGTTGCTTGCCCGGCAGCAGCCGCCCGTCTGCGTCATGGCCAGCGCCAGCCGATCGGTGTCGTATTTGCCCGAGAGCACGGCCTCCATCATCTGTCCCACGGTGATGATCGAGGGATAGCATGCGTCATTGTTGACAAAGCGCAGGCCCGTGTCGATCGCCGAGCGGCTGTCGTTGTCCAGCATCACCACATTGTAGCCGTAGCGGCGCATGACGGGCTGGAGGATATCAAAGTGGATGGGACTCATCTTGGGCGCAAGGATGGTATAGCCCGCCTCAAACATCGGACGGGTAAACTCCGCGCGGTGATAGGCCGCGGGGGCGACGCGGCGCTGTCCTTCCCGTGCGCGCCGCTGCTCCACGGCCGCCAGGAGGCTGCGGATGCGGATTCGGGCGGCGCCGAGGCTGTTGACCTCGTCGATCTTGATGAGGGTGTAGAGCTTGCCCGACCCCTCCAGAATCTCGCTCACCTGGTCGGCCGTGATGGCGTCCA
>CALVKX010000234.1 GCA_944333375.1 uncultured Eubacteriales bacterium | reverse complement strand
GTGGCCCTCCGAACCTCCCTGAAGGGTTTTTTGACAGTCTGAGCAGGCCCGCCCGGCGTCTCGCGCCGGGCGGGCCTGTATGGGCTTCATCCGTTCATGTTCTCCGATGCCTCCGGGATGGTCACCACGACCTCCCCGGCCGTCTCGTCGGTCTGCGCCGCGATCCCGGTCAGGCTCTCGATCGTGGCGGCAGGCAGGTAGAGGATGTCTCCGGCGCGGCGGATATCCCGCAGGGGCACGATCTGGGGCTCGTTGTTTTTGTAGACCTCCAGCGATACGGGCTCGCCCGCCTGATTCTCGGTGAAGGTGATGCGGTAGATGTCGTCGTTGACAACAAAAGCGTACTCATCCATCTCAAGGGACTGGGAGGAGATCGCGTTGAGGCCTGCGCCATGAAGGATCGCCATCAGCGGCAGATACATCTCCCCGCCCGCCGTATAGGGGGGAAGGAGGGCCTGCCCCTCGCCTTCCTCCACCGTCAGCAGCTCCTCGCTCTCCCCCACGCGGATGCCGTACCCCTCCATGGCCACGAAGGCCGGATTGGGTGTGGGCGACGCCGTTGGGGCAGGCGAAGGCGTAGGCGAGGGCGAGGGTGTGGCGGAGGGTGTGGTCTGCGCCACGGGGGAGGCCGCCGGGGTCTCCGTGGGCGCCTCCGTCATGGCTATGCTCAGGCTGCTGGTGGCCGAAGGCGCGGGGGTGACCGCCGAGGGCGCCATGCGGACCTCATCGCTCTCATAGAGCACCGTGAGGGTGTTTCGCCCGGCGATGCCGTCCGAGCTCAGGCCGTGCTGATACTGGAATTCCTCGACCGCGCGGCGCGTCTGGTTGCCGTACACGCCGTCGATTTCGCCCTCGTAATAGCCATACTGGGCCAGCTTTTCCTGAAGCTGACGCACATCGTCGCCGCTGTCGCCCACGCGAAGATTGCCGTAATTGGGATTGGGCGTAATGTCGATGGTGGGCACGGGGGTGGGCCGGGGCGTGACCGTGGGAGCGGCGGGAACGGGCGTCATCTCCACATAGGGCGTGGGGGTGGGCTCGTCATAGGCCGGCAGCGCGCCCGGGTCCGGCGCGTTTTGCACCGATGCGGCAAAGACCATCGACATATAGATCAAAATCGTCTTGAGCAAATCCATCGTGCGAATCCTCCTTGGTCAGCCCGTTCAGTCAAACCTGTCGAAGCGCTCGCGGCGCGCCATGGTAAACGCCACGCCCCTGAGCATCCTGACCTCCTCGGCCAGGCTCGCCGCCGCGGCGTTGAGCTCCCCGGCGGTAAAGCGGCCGTCGCGGGCCGTCAGCACCGTCAGGCTCTCCGATGCGCCCAGCATCCCCGCGTCGGCGCAGTTTTCCACCGAAGCCGCGTTGATGACGATAAAGTCAAAGCGGCTTCTGGCGCTTTTCACAAAGCCCTGGAACGCGGCCGTCGCGGCCACCTGCGCCACCTCCACGCCCGCGGCGAGGCCGCTGATGAAGCAGAGGTTGGGCTCCGGCGTTTTGGTCATCACGTCCGTGAGCCCGGCCTGTCCGTCAAAATATTCCGTAAGGCAGGCCCGGGTCCGCGCGCCCAGCAGCGGGGCCAGCATCGCCCGTTCCATGTCCATTTCAACGGCCAGCACGCGGAAGCCCTGCCGCGCCAGCTCGCCGCAAAGCAGGGCGGAGAGCACGGCCTGATCGTCCTCGCGGGTCATTCCGGCCAGCACCGCCACACTCTGCCCGTTTGCGCAAAGCGCGTTTCGCAGCCTCAGCGCAAACGAGCGCACGTTCTCCCTGATAAAACGATCCACCTGGTCCAAAAGCATGCCGCACCGCTTTTCGCCGCCCGCCACAAGCCTTCTGGCCTCGCGGCGGCAGTCCGCGACGGCGCCCAGCGCCGGCACGGCAAGCCCCGCCGCGTCGGGATAGCGCACGGGCTGCCGGGCGGAGCCAAGGAACGCTCCCAGAAGCGATCCCGCCGCAAAGACGGCCAGCATCGTCCAGAGCACCTTGAGCGGCCGGTTGGGGGCGCAGGGCGCGCCGGGAACGGAGGCGGGGGTGATCTCATGGGCCTCGACGGCGCCGAGGTCCTCGGGGGCGCGAAGGACCAGCTCACGGCCGATCGCGTCGGCCAGGCCGGCCACAAGCTCCCTGTCCGGGCCGATGACCAGCACCTCCAGCATATGCGTGCCGTCCACGCCGCGCACGCCCACGCGGCTCCTGCCGTCGCTCTCCGCCTGCGCGAGCACCGCCTGGCGGAAGCTCTCTGCCCGCGTCAGGGCGCGGCAGTCCCGCGCCAGCATGCGCGAGGCCTCCAGGGGCGCCCGCTGCGTGCCGGCAAGGTCCGGCATGGCATAAAAGGTATACACCGCCTCATAGCGGTCCGCCTCATACGCCCAGGTATAGACCGCCATCACACAACCGAGCACAAGGCATGCGAAAAGCACCCATGGCAGGGAATGTCGCCATTTCAGCAGGGCAGTACGCACGGCGTCCACCTCTTTGCTTCCAAAATTCCACCAATGATAGAATAGCACAGGACGGCGGCCTTGGCAAGCAAAAGCATTGACATCGCTGTAAAACGCGATAAGATGAAGGGGTAGTGTGCAAAGGAAGGAGGGCGCTTGAATGATCCTTGGCGAGCCCGGCTTTTCCGTTCAGCCCGCGCGTCTCTCCCCGCTGGATTCCAGCCCGTTTCTCTGCTTCGGGGAGGGGCGTGTGCTTCTTGTTGACCAGGGGCCCTCCATCCCCACGTGGGCCCAGGTCCGTCCCCTGATGCCCCCCGGGGCGCAGCCTTTTGAGCTGGCCCGCACCGCGCAGGGAGGGGTTTTCTCCCCGCATCCCTTTGAGAAGGAGCGTGCCGGGGAGGGCGAGGGCCTTTCCTATCATCCCCTGCACGTCTTCAGAAGCCTGTCCTATGCCGCCGCCGGCCTGCTTGTCTCCTGCTGGCATCTGTGGGCCTGGTACGAAAAAAACCGCTTCTGCGGCCGCTGCGCATCCCCCCTCGCGCCCGACGGCGCAGAGCGCGCGCTGCGCTGCCCGCATTGCGGCCTGGTGGTTTATCCCACAATCGCCCCGGCGGTGATCGTGGCCATCACCTCCGGCGACAAAATCCTCCTGGCGCGAAGCGCGCGCAGTTCGTTCAGGCATTTTTCGCTCATCTCCGGGTATGTGGAGGTGGGCGAGACGCTGGAGCACGCCGCGCGGCGCGAGGTGATGGAGGAAGTGGGACTGCGTCTGGGACCCCTGCGCTATCTGGGCGATCAGCCCTGGGGCATCAGCGGCTCGCAGATGTTCGCCTTTCAGGCGGAGGTGCTCGGGGATGAGCGCATACGCCTGCAAAAAAGCGAGCTCGCCGAGGCGCGCTGGGTGCGCCGCAGCGAGCTTGAGCCTCAGGGACACACGGTGAGCATCGCCTTTGAGCTCATGGAGCGCTTCCGCAGGGGAACGCTGTAATCCCCTCAGCGGAACATCCGCTCCAGCTCCTCGTATTTTTCATGGGTGATAAGGGCGTCGTGCCTGGTGTTTTCCAGGCGCACCACATAGGTCCAGCGCCCGTAGGGCGTGATGTCCTTGATGCGGTTGAGGTTGATGATATAGGACTTGTGGCAGCGGAA
>CALVKX010000233.1 GCA_944333375.1 uncultured Eubacteriales bacterium | reverse complement strand
GAATGTTATAATCAAGGTTACGAATGAAGCAAGGAGGCGAGCGGTTCCATGCAGAGCATGACGGGATACGGCCGGGCGCGGGCCTGCCGCGACGGGCGGGAAATCACCATCGAGCTCAAAACCGTCAACCACCGTTTTCTGGATCTCTCCTTCCGAATCCCCAAAAACCTGGCCTTTCTTGAGGACCCGCTGCGCAGCCGCATCAATGCCAGCGGCCTGAGGCGCGGACATGTGGACGTCTTTGTCACCTACGCCAACACCCGCACCGACGCGCGGGAGGTGCGGCTGGACGGGGCGCTGCTGGAGGCGTTTTCTCAGGCGCTGGCGGACGCTCAGGTCGCTTTGAAGCCCTACGGCCGCATGATGAGCGCGGCCGAGGTGCTTACCTTGAGCGGGGCGCTGAGCATCGCGCAGGCGGAGGAGGACGCGGAGGCGGTTACGGAGCTTGCGGCGGAGGCGTTTGACGCGGCGCTGGACAAGCTCATGGACATGCGCGCCCTGGAGGGCGAGCATCTCGGCGCCGATCTGCTGGGCAATCTGGAGGAGCTTTCGGCGCTTGTGCGCGGCATTGCCGCCCGGGCGCCCGAGGTGCCGCGTGAATACCGCCAGCGCCTCATGGCCAGACTGGAAGAATGGCAGGTTAACGCCGACCCGCAGCGCGTCGCGCAGGAGGTGGCGCTCATGGCGGACCACTGTGCCATCGACGAGGAGCTCAGCCGCCTGCAAAGCCATATCGCACAGTTTCGCTCCAGCGTGGAAAACGGCACGGAGGTGGGGCGCAAGCTGGACTTTTTGCTCCAGGAGATGAACCGCGAGATCAACACCATCGGCTCCAAGGCCTCCGACGCGGAGATCTCCGGATGCGTTGTCAACGCAAAATGCGTGGTGGAGAAGCTGCGCGAGCAGGTGCAAAACGTCGTCTAACCAAAGGAAGGGGGCTTTGGGT
The DNA here is from genome assembly GCA_944333375.1 of uncultured Eubacteriales bacterium. The sequence continues at coordinate 2,649 of CALVKX010000233.1, read as the reverse complement.
GCTCAGGCTCATTAACATCGGCTTTGGCAATATGATCGCTGCCGACCGCATCATCGCCATCGTCAGCCCGGACAGCGCGCCGGTCAAGCGCATGATTCAAGAGGCGCGGGACCTCAAGCGCGTCATCGACGCGACCCAGGGACGGCGCACCCGTGCCGTGATCCAGACCGACAGCGACCATGTGGTGCTCTCCGCCATTCAGCCCGAGACCATCGCGGGCCGGGTGGGGATGCGCGACGAGGAAAAGGAGGTCTAACCCATGGCGGTCCAGATCAAACGCACGGGGATGCTGCTCATCATCTCGGGCCCTTCGGGCACGGGCAAGGGAACGCTGGTGAAAAAGCTGATGGACTCAGACCCCAGCTTTCGCTTCTCCTGTAGCGTGACCACGCGCAAGCCCCGGGATAACGAGATCGAAGGCATCCATTACCATTTTGTGACGGACGCGCAATATGACCATCTGGTGGAGAAGGGCGCGTTTCTGGAGCACGCCACGGTGCACGGACACCGATACGGGACGCTGCGCGCGCCCGTGGAGGAGCTCATGGAGCAGGGCTGCAACGTGCTTTTGGACATCGACCCACAGGGCGCCATCAGCGTGATGGAGAACACGGACGATTATGTGAGCGTTTTTGTCCTTCCGCCCAGCTTTGAGGATCTGCGCGTGAGGCTGCATACACGCAACACCGACGACCCGGTGGAAATCGAGCGCCGGCTCAAAAACGCGCGGGGCGAGGTCAAGAAGATCGACCGCTATCAGTACGCCATCGTCAATGACAACCTGGAGCTGGCCTTTTCCCAGCTACAGAGCATCGTCAGCGCCGAGAAGCAGCGCACCACGCGCTTCCATCCCCATATCACCGAAGACTGACCCATGGCGCGCCGCGCCGCATGTATATTGAAGGAGGAAAGCAAACATGGCCATTGTGGACCCGACCATCGTTGAACTGTGCGAAAAGGTGGACTGCCGCTACACGCTGGTGGTGGAGGCCAGCAAGCGCGCCCGCCAGCTTGTGGACGGAGCCCAGCCCCTGATTGATCCCAAGGACATGAAGCCCCTGAAGATCGCCGTCGAGGAGATCAACCGCGGCCTGCTCACCTATGAGCGCGACGCCGACCTGGAGGGCTGATATGCTCACCGGCAGGCATGTGGTGATGGGCATCACCGGCGGCATCGCGGCCTACAAGGCCTGTGAGGTCGTCTCGCGTCTGAAGAAACTGGGCGCGGACGTGGATGTCATCATGACGGAAAACGCCGCCAAGCTCGTCGCGCCGCTCACGTTTGAAACCCTCAGCGCCCGCCCGGTAAGCGTGGACACGTTCGCGCGTGCGGCGTCGTGGGATGTCAGGCACATCTCCCTGGCGCAGAAGGCCGACGTGATGCTCGTGGCCCCGGCCACGGCCAACCTGATGGCCAAGCTGGCCTGCGGCATTGCCGACGACATGCTGACCACCACGCTTTTGGCCACCAAAGCGCCCATTGTGCTTGCGCCCGCGATGAACACCGGCATGTGGACGGCTGAGGCGACGCAGCAGAACCTCAGAACCCTTCTTGCCCGCGGGGTGCGTACCGTGGGCCCGGACAGCGGCCGCCTGGCCTGCGGCGACAGCGGCGCGGGCCGCATGAGCGAGCCGGAGGCCATCGTGGAGGCGGTCTGTGGCCTGCTGTGCCATCGAAGGGACATGGAGGGCCTGCGGGTCCTGGTTACCGCCGGACCGACGGTGGAGCGCATCGACCCGGTGCGCTACCTCACCAACGATTCCTCCGGCAAGATGGGCTACGCGCTGGCCGAAGCCGCCAGGGACCGCGGGGCGCGGGTGACGCTCCTTTCCGGGCCGGTGCATATCGCCCCGCCGCAGGGCGTGGAAACGGTGCCGGTCATCTCCACGCAGAGCCTCTACGACGCCATGCTGGAGCGCTGCGGGAAGCAGGACATCATCGTGCAGGCGGCCGCTCCGGCGGATTACCGGGTGGAGCGCCCCGCGGCGCAGAAGCTCAAGAAGCGCGCGGGCGAGCCGCTGGTCCTCACTTTGGTGGAAAACCCCGACATCGCCAAAGCCGTGGGCGAGCGCAAACGCCCCGGACAGGTGCTGGTGGGCTTTGCGGCCGAAACGCAGGATCTGCTGGCAAACGCGAAGGGAAAGCTGGCCGGCAAGAATCTGGACCTGATCGTGGCCAACGACGTGACCGCCGAGGGCGCGGGCTTTGGCACGGACACCAATCTGGTGACCCTGATTACGCGGGAGGGCGAAACGGCGCTTCCGCTCATGAGCAAGCGGGAGGTCGCCGGCCGGATCTGGGATGCGGCGATGACCCTTTTCAAAGGCTGATATTTAAGCGCGGACGGCCCTGCAAAGGGCCGTCCGCGTCAGACTGTCAAAAAACCTTATGGGAGGTTCGGAGGGCCGTAGGTCCGCAACCTCAATCGTCGCGGCGGACGCTGGCCGCGCCCTCCGCTCGTTTCGGTTGACTCCTCCGGGTCGCTTTGCGCTTCGCGCAAGTGCCCACAGGGCACACGCTTCCCTCCGTCCCCTCCGAATGAAATCCGAACCCAGCGACATGCGCGGTGGGTTCGGAAGCCTTGCAAAGCAAGGTTTCCTTACGCCGTTTCCCGCCCGGGAGCCCCGCAGGGGCGAGAGGGAAACGGC
>CALVKX010000232.1 GCA_944333375.1 uncultured Eubacteriales bacterium | reverse complement strand
AGGATCGGCTCCTCGCCCTCGCGCCCTTGATAGAGATAACAGCTATTGTCCCCTGTGAACATTTCCGGGGGACTTTCAATTTTTACGCCCTGGGCCTTGAAGTATTCATAGATGTCCATATCGGCCTTAACGTAAACAGGATTTCTCAGCAGTTGAGCGATAAATGCTCGTGTTAATGCCTTGCCATACCCGATTTCGAGAGAAACTACTTTGCCCTTCTCTGCACCCTAAAAACCGCATGGCACGGCACCATGGACATTCATAGGAGAAGCGGGTACGCCGCAGAGCGGCGGACGCCAATGTGGGCCTGTCAGATCCCCTTGGGTACTGTCTTTTGAGTTTGCCATCAACAAGCAAATATCCTCTCTAGCGCGCATATCCTTGACCATCATGCCGCGAAGGAGGCCCTATGAAAGAGAAAGAGCTGATCGTGACCTGTGAGTATAACAAGGAACCGCAGGATATCAAAAAAATCATACGGCAATCGTTTTTGATTTACATGCAGCGGGAGCTGAAAGACAATGCCCATAACCTTGCGCTGAAATCGGCCTGTCATGTATGATGAGTATGTTGAATGGCCGCTTGTTTTCGGAGGGATACGATGTATTTGAAAATAAGCGAACCCATGGCATATCATGTGGCGCTCTATATCAGACTGTCAAAGGAGGATGAGAGCGAGGGGCCGTCGCAGAGCGTTACCAACCAGCAATCCCTGCTGAACCGTTTTGTCCGCGAGCAGCGCCTGTCCGTTTACGATACCTATATCGATGATGGCTGGAGTGGAACCACCTTCGAGCGTCCTGCGTTTCAACGGATGATTCAGGACATCGAGGCGAAAAAGGTCAACATGGTAATCACGAAAGACCTTTCCCGTCTGGGACGCGATTACATTATGACGGGGCACTACATGGAGCGGTTCTTCCCCGAAAACCGCGTGCGCTACATTTCCCTGCTGGATGGCATAGATACTGGCGTTGATTCCACCGCCAACGATATCACCCCGTTTCGCGCCATCATGAACGACATGTACGCCAAGGATATCTCCAAAAAGATCAAAAGCGTAAAGCATGATAAGCAGCGCAAGGGACAGTTCATCGGCGGAAAGCCCGTGTTCGGCTATCGGATGCACCCCACGGAGAAAAACCGCATCGTCGTGGATGAAAAAGCAGCGCCCATTGTGCAAAGGATTTTCGCCATGGCGTTGGAGGGCGTCAGTTGTCGGCAAATCGCCGTCCAATTGAACGAGGCAAATATACCGCCGCCCTCCGTCTACGCGGGACTGAAGCAGGCGCGGCAGGGCGTTTACGCGGGGTTGTGGTCCAGCGAACGTATTTCCAATATGCTGCAAAACGAGACCTACATCGGCAATATGGTTCAGGGACGGAGCGCAAAAATCAGCTACAAGAGCAAGAAGTGTCAGCATCGGGAGCGCAGGGACTGGATCGTTGTAGAAAACACTCATGAGCCCCTGGTCTCCCGCGAAACCTTCGATAAGGTACAGATGCTGGTGGCCAGCCGGAAGAACACCCGCTGCCGCACCTACGATTTTCTGCTAAAGGGGTTGATCTTCTGCCACGAATGCGGCTATCCCCTGGCCGTGCTGAACCGCAGGAACGCCAAGGGTGAGGAAAGCCTGTACTTTGTATGCCGGACGTATCAGCGGTTTACCAAAGCGGGGGTATGCACCTGCCACGCCATCAAGGAAAAGCTGGTGACGGACGCGGTGCTGAGCAAGCTTCGGGAGGCATGCCAATCGTATCTCAATGCGGAGGAGTTGCTGCCCCTTGCCCAAAGATCGTTGGAGGAGGCAAACATGGAGGCGCGGCAAGAGAGCGATGCTCTGGCTGTGGAAAACAAGATTCGCATCCTGACCAACCATTTGGACAAGGCGTACATGGATAAGCTCAGCGGCCTTCTGGCGGAGGCGGATTTTGAACGGATCTATGCGCGGCTGAAGGAGGAACGCGCCGTGCTGGAAAAGCAACTGACGGCCATGAAGCAGCCCGATTTCTCGCCCGTCAAGCGGCAGCAGCTCGCCAAGGTACTGGTGCGGCGATTTGTGGACAGCGCCTTTGCCAGCAGGGAGCTTCTGTGCAGCCTGATCGAGCGCATCGAGCTGACAGAGGACAAACGGCTGATTATCCGCTATCGGTTCAGCGCCTTGGGGGAAAGCGCCTGAAACTAAGATTTCAAAAGTATTTCAAGCATTTTGACCACGGAGAGATCGCTTACAATACCCGCGCTGCGATACATAGGAGCGCGAAATCCCCAGCATGCCCGCGATTTCGTGCTGGGGATGCATCACGCCGTCCTTGAGGCCGTAGCGCAGGGTGACCACTGTGCGCTCGCGCTGGGGCAGGCGCGGCAGGGCCTTGCGCACCCGGTCCAGGGTCACGCGGCGGCGCACCTCGTCCTCCACCATATCCGGGGGCGTCCCCAGCAGGTCGGCGAAGGAAACGGCGTTGCCGTCGCGGTCGGTGCCCAGCGGCTCATCCAGGCTGATGTCGGCCTGCTGCTTGCGGCTTTGACGCAGGCTCATGAGGATTTCATTTTCGATGCATCGCGCCGCGTAGGTTGACAGCGAGGTGCCCGTGCGCATGTCGTAGCTGCGCACGGCTTTGATGAGCCCCACCGAACCGATGGAGATCAGGTCGTCAAAGGTGCATCCGGGCACCTTGTACTTGCGCGCGATATGCACAATCAGGCGCATGTTGTGCTCCACCAGCATCTGGCGGGCGGTTTCGTCGCCCTCGCGCATCCTGAGAAGCGCCTCGCGCTCCTCCTCCGGGCTCAGCGGCTTGAGGAAGCTCTGCCGTCCGGACAGATACCCCAGCAGAAACAGGCAATCCTTGATGATCCAGAACAGAAACGCCGAAATCAATGCACATCCCCTCCTGGGGGAGCGTATGCGCGGTGAAGGGACGCTCATGCGCGGCGCATGGCAGAAAGATGCGGACAGGGCCCCGCCGCCCATTCCATCGCGCCGTCTTGCCATTTGTCCCGCGGGTTGCTATAATTGAACCGCTACCCCTTAACGCAAGGAGGCGGGCCTATGGGCATTCTTAACCGTTTGCAAAGCTGGATGCAGTGGTTCACCAGCGATCCGGCCGGGTTTATCCTGTACTTGCTCTATTTTGCGGCGTCGGTGCTTTTGACGCTGACACTCCATGAAATCGCGCATGGCTATGTGGCCTGGAAATGCGGCGACCCCACCGCCAAAATGCTGGGCCGCCTGTCCCTGGACCCGCGCAGGCATCTGGACCCGCTGGGCACGCTTTGCCTGGTGTTTCTGGGCTTTGGCTGGGCCAAGCCCGTGCCGGTCAATCCCCGCAATTTTCAGAACTACCGCCGGGACGATTTCCTGGTCAGTATAGCGGGCATCACGGTCAACCTGACGCTGTTCCTTCTCTCGCTGGCCCTGGCGGTGGGCTTCAACGGCCTTCTGTGGAAGCGGGAAGTGATCGGCTTCTATGGCGCGAAGGAGCTGCTTTCCTCCGACGGCATCGGCTATGCGGTTCTGCTGGGCGGCGCGGGAGCCGACAACATCGATGCCATGCGCTATCCCTGGGTGCAGTACATCCAGCGCTTTTTGCTGATGTTCTCCAC
>CALVKX010000231.1 GCA_944333375.1 uncultured Eubacteriales bacterium | reverse complement strand
TCGCTGCCAAAGACCGGCTTGCCCAGGGCGTTGGCCTTGTCCAGCACCACGGCCAGATAGCTGACCACGGTGTTGTCCGTCAGGTTGGTCAGGCAGTCCACCTGCGCAAGCAGGCTGTCGCACGCCAGGGAGATGTCCGCGCCGGTGGAGATGCCCGTGGAGACGATCTCAAAGCCGTACTCCCCGGCCAAAGACTCATAGAGCTTGAGCTGGCTCTCGGAGTTGGTCTCGCTGGTGGTGTAGAGGATGCCGATCTTCCTGGCGTCGGGCAGGAAGGAGCGGATGAGCTTGAGCTGCGCCTCCACGGGCAGCAGGTCACAGGTGCCCGTCACGTTGTAGTCGCTTTTGCCTTCGTCATCGGCCAGCATCGCGGCCACGGGATCGCTCACGGCGGTGTAGATGACGGGCTTGCCGCTGTCCATGCAGGCGTTGAAGGCCGCCTGCGCCATGGGCGTGGCGATGGCGCACACCAGGTCGCACTCCTGAGCCATCTGCTGGGCGATCTGCTGGCACAAACCCATGTCGGCCTGCGCGTTTTGGACGATGAAGGTCACGTTTTCGCCCTCCACATAGCCCATCTCGGCCAGACCCTGGATGAAGCCCTCGCGGCAGTTGTCCAGGCTGGAGTGCTCGGCGAACTGCGCGATGCCGATGGTGTAGGTCTTCTCTTCCGCCGTGGCCAGCGCAAGGGCGCTCAGGCACAGGGCCAAAGTCAATACGATCGCGGTCAGCTTTTTCATCATGGTTCATCCATCCTTTCCTGATTGTGGTGGAAATGAAAAACGCCCCAAGCAACATAGGTTGCTTGAGGCGGTCATTCCGCGGTGCCACTCAATTTCCCCGCCGAAGGCGGGCTCGTCTTTCGCGTACCATCATACGCGCCGCCCGGATAACGGGTGCGGGTCCCGTCGCCGGCTACGGCCCAAACGGGCTTTCGCCGCCGCCCTCGGAAGTCCATTCGCCGCCCTGCCGCGCGCCGTGGTCTCACTCCTCACGGCTCCCTTTGCCGCGCCCTGTGGCGGGTACTCCTCTCCCTCAACGGTTTGATTGCGTGTATGATACGACAGCCGCAGCAACTTGTCAAGAGGATCGCGCATGTTTTTTGCATGTTTTTTTTGGAAGGCTGCTCTCAGCAAATTCTAATGCGTCCCTCAGCGTTTCCCCACGGGCTTTGCCGCCCGCTTTCTTTTCAGCTCCGCCGTTTTATGATATAATGCTTGCGTTGCAGCGCATCCAGCGCGCAGCCAAAGGAGCCATGCCGCATGAGCAAACGAAAACCCGCCGCAAAACGCAAGGGACTGGGCGCGGGCATCATCGCCTTCGGGGCGGTGTTCGCGCTGTTTTCCCTGATCTTTCGCCCGCATACGCCGGGGGCCTTCGCCCTCGCCTTCGCGCTGAGCCTCTTTGGCGGCGCGGTCGTGCGCGTGATGGCGCAGGGGCTGGACCTGAGCACTCCCTCCCGGGAAAGCGAGAGCCTGCAAAAGGTGCAGGGCCAGACCGGCGACCCCGAGGTGGACGCGCTTTTGGAAAAGGGCCGGGAGATGATCGCGCAGATCCGGGAGGAAAACGACCGCATCCCCGACGCATCGCTTTCCGAAAAGCTGGAGAAGCTGGAGAACCTGGTGGCGGAGGTGTTCCGCGCCGTCTACGACAAGCCCGCCCGCGCCCCGCAGATCAGGAAATTCATGGATTACTACCTTCCCACCACCCTCAAGATGGTCCGCGGCCTTCGCACCCTTGACGAGCGCGGGGTCACGGGCCGGGAGGCGCAGGAGGCGCGCAGGCGCATCTCCGACGCGCTGGACGTGGTTCTCCAGGGATGCCAGCGGATGCTGGATAACCTCTACCGCGACGACGTGCTGGACCTGACGACCGACATCGACGTGCTCGAGCAGATGCTAAAGCGCGATGGACTGACCGAAAGCGATTTGGAGCGCGCCGCGGCGCAGGCGCGCGAGGCCGCCCGCATCGACGCCGAGGCGGCGCGCGCCGCCCGTGCGCGATCGTCCCGGCCCTGAACATTCCCAGATTCCATCAGGAGGCTGATCGAATGACCCAACACAATCCGCAGATTCCCTCCCTCACGCTCGATCCCGACCTGGGCGCCGCCCAGGCGTCCGCCCCCGCGCAGCCCGTCCAGGCCCCCGCGCCGGACACAGCGCCGCTCAGCGACGCCGAGCGCCGGGCCGTCGACGAGTTTGCGGCCAAAATCGACCTTTCCAACGCCGACCATGTGCTGCTCTACGGCGCGGAGGCGCAAAAGAAGATCGCCGAGTTCAGCGACAGCGCCCTGTCCGCCGTGCGCACCAACGATACCGGCGAAGTCGGCGAGATGCTGGTCAGGCTCGTCAACGAGATCAAGGGCTTTGAGGACGGCGCCGAAAAACCCAAGGGGCTGGGCGGGCTTTTCTGGAACGCCAAAAAGGCCGTCAGCGACCTCAAGACCAAGTACGACAAGGTCGAGGTCAACGTCGACGCCATCGCCTCCTCCCTGGAGGGCTACCAGGTGCAGCTCCTCAAGGACATCAGCATGTTCAACCACCTCTACGACATGAACACCGAGTACTTCCGCGAGCTGTCCATGTACATCCTCGCGGGGGAAAAGCGGCTGGAGGAGGTACGCTCAACCACCCTGGCCGAGCTCAGGGAGCAGGCCGCGCGTACCGGCGACCCCATGGACGCCCAGCGCGCCAACGACATGGCCGCCAACTGCGACCGCTTTGAAAAGAAGCTGCACGACCTCAAGCTCACCCGTCAGGTGGCTCTGCAGGCCGCCCCGCAGATCCGTCTTCTGCAAAACAACGACAGCCTGCTGGTCGAGCGCATCCAAAGCACCCTGGCCAACACCCTGCCGCTGTGGAAGAGCCAGATCCTCATCGCTTTAGGCCTGCACCGCAGCCAGGAGGCGCTCAAGGCCCAGCGCGCCGTGACGGACATGACCAACGAACTGCTGCTCAAAAACGCCGAGGCGCTCAAGACCGGCACGGTGGAGACCGCACGGGAGGCCGAGCGCGGCATCCTTGATCTTCAAACCCTTGCCCAGACCAACCAGAGCCTCATCGACAGCATCAGCGAGGTCATGAAGATTCAGGACGAGGGCCGCGCCCAGCGCGCGGAGGCCGAAAAGCAGCTTGCGGCCATGGAGGGCCAGCTCAAGGAAAAGCTTCTGGAGCTCAGGCGCTGAGCCCCGGGAAAGGATGACCTATGAAACACCGCTTGCCGCTGGGCGCCTGCATCCTCGCCGCGCTTGCGCTCGTCGCCTTCGGGCTGGTCTACGGCACCCTGCGCGGGTACGCGGACGAGCGCCGGGAGGTGGAGGCGCTGTGGGAGGAGGCCAACGGCCTCAGGGACGTGCTCTCCTATCGCGCCGCGGACGGGCTGAACCTGTGCGTGGTCGCCCGCCGCCACCTGGCGGCGGATGACGGGACAGTGCTTGCGCTTGGCGAGGCCGCGGACGCCCTGTTGGACGCCTCCGGCCCCGCGGAGAGCCGGGCGGCGGACGAGGCGCTTCAGGCCGCCTTCTCCGCGCTCGCCCATGAGCTGGAAGCCGCGCCCGGCTTTCAAGACAGCGAGCGCGACCGGCGCTACCTGGAGATGCTGGAGGCCGACTTTCAAAGCCTGGGCACCAGCGCCGCGGCCG
>CALVKX010000230.1 GCA_944333375.1 uncultured Eubacteriales bacterium | reverse complement strand
GTCAGCACAACCGCCAGAATCAGCCCTGTGGACAAACGTTTCTTCATTTTGGGTCCCCCCCTCGTCCGGGCAAGCACCGCGCCGCGGTCCCGCGGCCGCCAGCGCAGGCCGGAAAGCTCGCGGTCCACGATTTCCTTCAAGCCGTCACGCATCGTAATACCACTCCTTCAACCGTTCCCTGAGCTGCCGGTTTGCGCGCTGGAGCCTTTGTTTCACCGCGCTTTGCGAGATGCCCAGCGCCTGTGCCGCCTCATAAACCGTCATCTCCTGATAGTAGCGCAAGAGCACCGCCTCCCGCTCGCGTCTGGGCAGGGCCTCCACCGCCCTGAGCACCTCCCCGTCCGGGTGCGCGTCCTCCGCGCCCGCCTCCGGCAGCGCTTCCAGCGGCGTGCCGCGGTCCACATGGCGCAGCCACGCCGTTCTGTGGTAGTCCCGGCAGGTGTTGATGGCGATGCGCATCAGCCAGGTGCGTTCGTCGCACCCGCCCCGGAAGGTCCCCATCTTTTTCCAGGCCTTCACGAAGGTATCCTGCGCCGCGTCCTGGGCAAGGGCTGCGTCGTGCAGATACAGGCGGCACATGCGCACCAGCGCGTCGCCATAGCGGCGCATCATCTCCTCCAACCGTTCCTCCGCCGTATCCATGCCGCCTTCCCCCTTTCACCTGTTAGACGAGTTTCCCGTCCGAGACGGACAGTTTTTTCAATAAAAAAAGCAGCGGAACACCAGGTTCCGCCGCTTGATTAAGGAAAGGCTCAGCCTTCGATGGCCTTGGCGATCTGCGGGGCCGTCAGGCCGTATTCCGCCAGCACCTCCAGGGGCTTGCCGGACTGGCCGAAGCGGTCCTGCACGCCGATCTTGTCCAGCGTGCAATCCACGCGCCGGCGCAGGATCACATCGCCCACGGCGTCGCCCAGGCCGCCGATGACGGAGTGCTCCTCCACCGTGTATACGCGGCGGCACTTGGCCGCGTAGGCGGCGACGAGCTCCTCGTCGATGGGCTTGATGGTGTGCAGGTTGACGACCGCGGCGCTGATGCCCTTTTCCCGGAGGAGCTCAGCGGCCTTGAGGCTCTCGCTGACCAGAATCCCGCAGGTGAAGATGACCAGGTCGCTGCCGTCCACCAGGACGTTGCCCTTGCCGATAGTGAAGGGCATGGGATCAAAGACGGGCGAGGGCAGGCGGGCAAGGCGCAGGTAGACGGGGCCGTCCAGCTCCGCGGCGGCCTTGACGGCCTGATAGGTCTCGTTGGCGTCACAGGGGCAGATGACGGTCATGCCGGGCAGGGCGCGCATCAGCGCGATATCCTCGATGGCCTGATGGCTGCCGCCGTCCTCGCCCACGGTCACGCCCGCGTGGGTGAAGGCGAGCTTCACATTGAAATGCGGGTAGCAGATGCCGTTGCGGATCTGGTCATAGCTGCGGCCGGCAAAGACGGCAAAGGTGGAGCAGAAGGGGATCAGCCCCATGCGGGACATGCCCGCGGCCATATCGACCATGTTGGCCTCGGCGATGCCGGCGTTGAAGTGCCGCTTGGGGAACTCCTTGGCAAAGGTGATGGTCATGGTGGCATGGGACAGGTCGGCGTCCAGCACCACGATCTTGTCGTTCTCATGGCCCAGCTTGGCCAGCGCCTCGCCATAGGCCACGCGGGTGGCTTTCATCTCGCTCATGCTTCAACCCTCCAGTTCTTTCAGCGCGGCGGCGCGTTCCTGTGCGTTGGGGGCCTTGCCGTGCCAGCCCACCTGATTCTCCATGTAGCTGCCGCCCTTGCCCTTGCAGGTATGGCTGAGAATCAGCGTGGGCTTGCCCTCCACAGGCGGGGTCTTGAGCGCGGCGAGAACGGCCTCGAGGTCATTTCCGTCCTTGAGCTCGATCACATGGTAGCCAAAGGCGGTGAACTTGGCGTTGAGGTCGCCCAGTCCCATGACCTGGTCGTTGCTGCCGTCGATCTGCAGGCCGTTGTTATCCACCAGCACCGTCAGGTTGTCCAGCCCGTAGTGAGCCGCCGCCATGGACGCCTCCCACACCAGGCCCTCCTGCAGTTCGCCGTCGCCGCAGATGGCGTAGACGTGGCAGGGGTTGCCGGTCGCCTTGGCGCCCAGCGCCATGCCCACGGCGATGGATATGCCCTGGCCCAGCGAGCCCGTGGAAGCGTCCACGCCCGGGCACTTCTTGGCGTCCGGGTGGCCCTGGAGGATGCTGTGAAGCTGGCGGAAGCGCTTGAACTCCTCCGTGTCGAAATAGCCCTTCTCACCCAGCACCGCGTACAGCGCGGGCGCCGCGTGCCCCTTGGAGAGCACCAGCCGGTCGCGCGTGGGATCGGAGGGGTTCTTAGGATCGACGTTCATAACGTCAAAATACAGCGCCACCAGCATCTCCACCGCCGAAAGCGAGCCGCCCGGGTGGCCGGAGCCCGCGTCCGCCGTCATGTTGATGATGTCGCGCCGCACCTGAGTACAGATGTTTCTGAGGGCTGGCGTATCCATATCCACAGTACCTCCCATGTTCGTATAAAATTCCCGCCGGGATGGTTTTCACGTCCCTGAATCGTGCGGTTTCACTATATCACAGGCGGATTCCGCTTGTCAATGTATGGTATTGTTCTTTCACGGTTCCATCAAAAAGCCGCCGGCGCATTGCCGGCGGCTCAGTTTGTCGAAAAAGTCCGCCTGCGGCGGCCTTTTCCGCCAGATGCTTAAGAAATGTTTGCGCCAAGGGCGCAAACTCCCCGCCCGCCCGGCAAAGCCGGGCGATACGAATTCACTTTGGAGGGCCTGCGGGCCCTCCAAGCCTCCCGAAAGGTTTTTTTGACAGTCTGAGCCGCCGGCGCATTGCCGGCGGCTTTTCCGGGGCGCTTACCTGAGGAACAGGCTCAGGATGAGCAGTTCGACAAAGCCCACGCCCCAGGCGATCGTGGAGGTGACGGACCAGTTGCGGATCTGTTCCTTGGTCTCCTTGAAGCCCATGAGGTTGTTGACGACCCAGAAGTAGCTGTCGTTGAAGTAGGAGAAGAACAGCGAGCCCACGCAGGCGGCGAAAGCGCCCAGCATCATATTGGCGCCGGCGGCGGCGAGGATGGGCGCGCAGATGCCGGCGGCCGTAACCATGGCGACCGTGCCGGAGCCCTGGATGAAGCGCACGAGTGTGGCGATGATGAAGGGGAGGATGATGATGGGGATGGCGGTCTGAGAGAGCAGCTCGGCGACGTAGTTGCCGGTGCCGCTGTCCTTGAGGATCTGGCCCAGGGCGCCGCCGCCGCCGGTGACGAGGATGATGATGCCGGCGGACTTGATGCCCGTGTCCATCTCGCTCAGCGCGGTCTTGCGGTCCAGCTTGCGGCCCAGCACGAAGATGGCCAGCAGCAGGCCGATGCCCACGGCGATGATCGGGGTGCCCAGGAAGGTCACGATCTGGCCGATGCCGGTAGCGGAGATGCCGGCGGCGCTGAAGATGTTGTTGAGCAGGATCAGCAGGATGGGCATGACCAGGGGCAGGAAGCTGACCGTCGCCGAGGGCAGTTCACGGGAGGGCCTAAGCACGTCCGCATCCGCGATTTCCTCGATCTTCTCGGGGCGCTCCCAGCCTTCCTCATTGTCCGCGGGGAGCTGATAGAGGCGCTTGCCCAGCCACAGGCAGTAAAGGGTGGCGACGATGCACATGGGGATGGAGATGAC
>CALVKX010000229.1 GCA_944333375.1 uncultured Eubacteriales bacterium | reverse complement strand
CCCCGGCAATATCGTCACCCCCTTTCTGGAGGGCAATTCGCTGCAAATCATCTTCATGGCGGTCTGCACGGGGCTTGTGCTGCTGGTACTGGGCGAAAAGGCCTCCGCCCTGCGCGCCCTGCTGGACCAGGTCAACACAGCCATACAGTTCATGATGGAAAAGGTCAGCCGTCATATCTCCGTCTTTATCTTTGTGAGCCTGCTCTCGCTCATGCTCTCCGACGCCATGAGCAACCTGGGCGGCGTGCTCAAGGGCCTGCTGCTGGGGATGGCCGCCTGCGTGGTCTGGCCCGCGCTCTACGCCCTGTGGGCCTGCATGCGCCTCAAAGCGCCCGTCTCCACAGTGCTGCGCAAGCTCCTGCCCGCCTACCTGATCGCCCTCTCCACGGCTTCCTCCTCGGCTGCCCTGTCCACCAACCTGGAAACCTGCGAGCGCCGTCTGGGCATCTCGGAGCGCATCGTCCACTTTGCCGTCCCCCTGGGACAGGTCATCTTCAAAACCGGAGGCGCGGTGGGCTTTTTCGTGCTCGCCATGGGACTGGCGGAGTTTTACGGAGTGGCCATGCCCCTTCCCTGGGTGGTCACGGGCGTGCTGACGGCGGGGCTGCTGGCCATTGCCGCGCCCCCGGTGCCCGGCGGCAGCCTGACCTGCTATACCGTACTGCTCGCCCAGCTGGGGATTCCGGCGGAAGCCATCGGCCTGGCGGTCGCGGGAAACGTGATTCTGGATTTCTTTATGACCTCCTGCGGCATCTCCTGCCTGCAATCGGAGCTGATGTTGACGTCCGACCGACTGGGGATGCTGGATCATGAGGCGCTGGGGAAGGAGTGACCTTATGAAACGACACGGACGCATCCGCCGGATCTCCCTGTGCTGCCTTCTGGCGCTTTTGACCGCGCTTCTTTCAGCCTGCGCTCCTGAAAAACAGGTTTCCGGCCAAATCACCGATATCCGTCAGCTGGACGGGCAGGCCATTGGCGTAATGACCGGTTCCACCTTTGACCGGCATACGGACACCTATATCAACGATGCGAAAAAGGAGTACTATCTCTCCTATGCCGATATGGCTCTGGCGGTGAGACAGGGCAAAATCGCGGCCTTTCTCATGGACGAGCCCATGGCGCGGGTGCTGTGCGCCCAGAGCGCGGGCGTAACCTATCTCAAGGACTACCTGACGCAGGACGGCTACGCCTTTGCCTTTCCCAAAACGGAGAAGGGCGCGCTTCTGCGGGACCAGATGAACGCGTTTCTGGCCCAGATCCGGGCCGACGGCACACTGGAGGAAATCGAAGCCATCTGGTTTGGGACCGATGAAAGCGTCCAGGTGGTCGAGGACTGGTCCAGTCTGCCGGCCATCAACGGCACCCTGGAATTTGCCGCCAAGGCCAGTAGCGCCCCCTTCGCCTATGTCAGCGACGGCCGGACGGTGGGCTATGACGTGGATATCGTGGTCCGCTTCTGTCGGGAATACGGCTATGGCCTCAACCTCCATAATGTAGAGCTCACCTCCTTCATCGCCGGCATCGAGGCGGGAAAGTATGACCTGGGCGCGGCCGGCTTCACCGTCACGGAGGAACGGGCCGAGCGGGTATATTTTTCCGATCCGGACTATGAGGGCGGCATCGTGGCGGTGGTGGCGGACGCCGGAGCGCCCGGCGCCCGGTTTGCCACGCTTTCCGACTTTGCCGGGGTCACGATCGGGCTTGTCACCGGCAGCACGCATGATCAAATCGTGGACGGATTGATCGAGAATGTGACGTTCAAATACTACGACGATTTCCCCTCCCAGCTGCTGGCGCTGCAAAGCGGGCTGCTGGACGCGGTGATCGCGGACCTGCCGCTGGCCCAACTGGCCGTTTCCCGGCAGCCGGAGCTGGCGGTTTTTCCTGAAACGCTGGCTCCGGACAGCTACGGCCTGGGGCTTGCCAAGGACAGTCCGCTGACGGAGCAGGTCAGCGCTCTCATCGAGGGTTATCGGGCCGACGGGACGCTGGACGCGCTGGCGAATGAGTGGCTTGGCGCGGACGAGAGCGTCAAGGCCATTGACGTACAGGCGTACGACGCCCCAAACGGCGTACTTCGCTATGTCCATGACCCCTCCATGGAGCCCATGAGCTACGCCGGGGAGGGGGGAAGCTCCCTGGGCTATGAGGTGGAGCTGGTCACCCTCATCGCACGGGACCTGGGTATGGAGCTGGAAATCACCCAGGCCGGCTTTAACGCGCTGATCCCCATGCTGCTCAGCGACCGCGCGGATATCACCTCCCGTTCCATCAGCATCACCGAGGCGCGCAGGGAGAGCATCGACTTTGCCGCCGCCCATTACACGGGGGGCGTGGTGCTGCTGGTGCGGGCAGCGGACCTGGGCGTCGTCACGGAAGCGGAAAGCCAGGGTTTCTGGGCCGGGCTGGCCGAGAGCTTCCGCAAGACCTTCGTGGAGGAAAGCCGCTGGCAGATGATACTCTCTGGCCTTGGCATCACGGTGGTTATCTCCCTGTGCGCGGCGGTGGCGGGCTCGGCGCTGGGCTTTGGCCTGTGCATGGTCCGGCGAAGCCGCAAGAAAGCGCTCTCCTCCCTCGCCGCGGCCTTCATCCGTCTGATTCAGGGCATTCCCGCGCTGGTGCTGCTGATGGTCCTGTATTACGTCGTCTTTGCCAGCACCCGAATCAGCGGGGTGGTCATAGCTATTCTGGCCTTCTCCATCAACTTCGGGGTCTACGTATCCGAGATGATCCGCGCCGGCATCGACGCGGTGGACAAAGGCCAGTGGGAAGCGGCGTCCGCCCTGGGATTCGGCCGGACCAAGACCTTCGCCCGGGTGATTGCCCCGCAGGCGGCGCGGCATACCCTGCCGGTATACAAGGGCGAGCTGATCTCCATGGTCAAGATGACCTCAGTGGTGGGCTACATCGCCGTGGAGGACCTGACCAAGGCCACCGACCTCATCCGCAGCCGCACCTTCGAGGCTTTCTTCCCGCTCCTCGTCACGGCCGCGATCTACTTTCTGCTGGCCTGGTTCCTCACCTTCCTGCTGGGGCGGATTGAGCTGCGCATCGATCCCAAGCGGCGGCGCAGGGCGCTCATGCCCGACGGGGAGGCAAGCCGTTCCGCCTCCGTTGCCGCTTCCCAGCCTCCCGCAGAAGGAGAGCCGGTCATCTCCATCTCCCATCTGAAAAAGACCTATCCCAATGTGACGCCGCTTGAGGATGTCAGCACGGAGATCGCCCGCGGAGACGTCATCTCCATCATCGGCCCCTCCGGCACGGGCAAGAGCACGCTGCTTCGCTGTCTCAACCGCCTGGAGGAACCCACCGGCGGCGAGATCCGCGTGCTGGGCCGGAGCCTTACCGGCGCAGGCCCCCGCGAGCTCAGCGCCATCCGTCGGCGGATGGGGATGGTATTCCAGTCCTTCCATCTCTTCCCCCACCTGACGGTGATGGAAAACATCATGCTGGGACCCGTGGAGCTGCTGGGCCTGAGCCGGGCGGAGGCATATGGCCGCGGGCTGGAGCTGCTCAGAAGCGTGGGGCTTTCAGAGAAGGCGCTCAACTATCCCGACGAGCTCTCCGGCGGCCAGAAGCAGCGCGTGGCCATCGCCCGCACGCTGGCCATGAATCCCGATATCATCCTCTTTGACGAGCCCACCTCCGCGCTGGACCCCACCATGGTGGGCG
>CALVKX010000228.1 GCA_944333375.1 uncultured Eubacteriales bacterium | reverse complement strand
AGGGCCTGCTGGAGCCGGAGTACAAGGAAGTCATGCTCGGCCATGCCGAGGTCCGCAATACCTTCCGGATCACCGGCGCAGGCACCGTCGCGGGCTGCTACGTCAAGGACGGCAAGCTCCAGCGCAACGCCGAGGCCCGCCTCATCCGCGACAACGTGGTGGTGTTCGAGGGCAAGCTCTCCAGCCTCAAGCGCTTCAAAGACGACGCCAAGGAGGTCGCCGAGGGCTACGAGTGCGGCGTGAGCTTCGACAGCTTCAACGACATCAAGGAAGGCGACGTGATCGAGTGTTACGTCATGGAGGAGGTCGAGCGCTGAGGCGCTCCCTTCCCGCTGCGCGACCATACGTTTTGTAAGGAAGAGATTCATTGAGCTATCAACGCATTGACCGCATTTCGGAGCAGGTCCGCCGCGAGGTGGACCAGATCATCCGCGAGCGCCTGTCCGATCCGCGCATCCGCGGCACCTTCAGCGTGACGAGGGCCGAGGTGACGCGCGATCTGCGCTGCGCCAAGATCTACGTCAGCATTCTGGAGGAGACCGACCGCGCGCCCATGATGGCGGCGCTGAAAAAAGCGGCGGGCTTTGTGCGCCACGAGCTGGGCCAGAGCATGATCATCCGCTATGCGCCGGAAATCCTCTTTGAGGAGGACCATAACATCGAGTACGGCATCCATATCGCATCTGTGCTCAAGCAGGTGCGCCCGGAGGAAGAAACGAACGATGAATCAAGCGACGGTCAGGAATAACCCCGATCCGCGGCAGCAGGTGCTGTCCGCCGTTCAAGCGGCGGGCAGCGTCTTGCTGTTTTGCCATGTCTCGCCGGACGGCGACACCTTGGGCAGCGCGCTGGCACTCAAGCTGCGCATGACGGCGATGGGTAAGTCCGTGCGGCTGTTCGTGGACGGCGAGTGGCCATCCAATCTCGCCTTTCTGCCGGGCATGAGCGCCGCGGAAGGGCCGGACGCCGCCGTGGAGACAGCCGACCTCGCGCTTGCGGTGGATGTGAGCTGCGAGGAGCGGCTGGGCGCGTGCGCACCGGCGTTTTTTGCCGCCAAGCGCACCGCGGTGGTGGACCACCACGGTTCCAACCCCGGCTTTGCCCGGATCAACTGGATCGACGGGGACGCCCCGGCGACCGCCGTGCTGGTGTACAGGCTTTTGGTGGAGCTGGGCGGTTCCCTCTCTCGTGACGAAGCCGTCTGCCTCTATACCGGCCTGTCCACCGACACGGGCAATTTCATCTATGAGAGCACCAGCGCCGAGAGCTTCCGCATGATGGCCGCGCTCATGGAAGCGGGCCTGCCACTGGCGGAGTATGCCAGGCGGCTGTTCCGGGTGAAGGAGCTGCCGTTTGTGCGGCTTCTCGGCCAGACGTTGCCGTCTTTGCGCCTGTTCTGCGGGGGCAGGGTCGCGGGGCTCACGCTGACCGCCGAGCAGATGCGCAGGGCTGGCGCAAAGCCGGGTCACACCGACGGCCTGGTGGATTACGCCATCGACCTGGAGGGCGTGGTGATGGCGTACTTTGCGCGCGAGACCGAGGACGGCCGCGTCAAGGTCAGCCTGCGGGCGCTGGAGCCGTGGCATGTGGACCAGGTGGCGGTACGCTTCGGCGGCGGAGGGCATCGGCTGGCCAGCGGCTTGACCGTGAATATGCCCCTTGCGGAGGCGGCGCAGGCCGTGGAAGCCGCGCTGGCCGAGACATTCGGGAGCGTGAACGCATGACGCAGACAGGGCCGCTGTGCGGCTTTCTCAACGTGCTCAAGCCGCCGGGCATGTCGTCTGCGCAGGTGGTTGGCTATGTGCGCCGCCTGCTGGGCGGAGTGAAAGCGGGTCACGCGGGCACGCTGGACCCGGAGGCGGCGGGCGTGCTGCCGGTGATGGTGGGCAAGGCCGCGCGGCTGTTTGATGATTTGCAGGACAAGGAGAAGGAATACGTGGCCGAGGTCGCTTTCGGCGTGGCCACCGATACCCAGGACGCGCAGGGGGCGCCCGTCGCCCGCGGCGACCGCTGGCCGGAGGAGGCCGCCATCGCCGCCGCGCTCCCGCGCTTCACGGGCGAGATTTTGCAGACGCCGCCCATGTATAGCGCTCTCAAGCAGGACGGACAGCGGCTGTACGACCTGGCGCGCAAAGGGCGCGAGACCGTCGTGCCCGCCAGAAAGGTGACGGTCCATTCCCTGCGGCTGATGGGCGTGACGCCTGATCACGGGGCGCTTCTTAGCGTCCGCTGCTCCAAGGGCTTCTATGTGCGCACGCTGTGCCACGATTTGGGCGAGGCTCTGGGCTGCCCGGCGCATATGCGCTTTCTGCTGCGCACGCGCAGCGGTCCCTTTGGCCTGGACACAGCGCTTACGCTGGAGGCGCTCGCGGAGAAGGCCGCGCGGGGTACGCTGGCCGGATGCCTGCTTCCGCCCGAAGCCGGCCTTGGGCATATGCCTATGGCGGAGGTGCCGCCGGACCTGGAAAAGGCCGTGCGAAATGGCGGCCACATCCCGTGGGCGCGCTTTGCCGCGCAGGGCGTGGACGCGGAGCGGCCCTTCGGCCTGCGGCTGGGCGGCACGCTGCTGGGCGTGGCACAGCGGCGGGGCGACGAGATCAAGGTAAGAACCTGGCTCGCGGAATGAGCCGGTGAGGAGGACGACAGATGCAGACCGTTCTGGACGGCCGCTATGCGGCCGACCGAAGCGTGGTGGCGCTGGGCATGTTTGACGGCGTGCACATCGGCCATCAGGTATTGCTAAAAAAGGGGCGCGCGCTGGCCGACCGTGAGGGCGTGCCGCTGGTGGCGTGCACCTTCATGGACCATCCCCTACGGCTGATTGCGCCGGACAGGTGCCCGCCCATGCTGACGACCTTTGACGAGCGGGTCCGGCTGATGGAGAATCTGGGTGTGGACGTGCTCTACGCCATGCCCTTTGACCGCTCCGTGATGGACATGCCGCCGGAGGACTATGTGGGTCATCTGACGCGCCAGTTCCATCCCACGGACGTGGTGTGCGGCTACAACCACACCTTTGGCAAAAAGGGAGAGGGCACGCCGGCACTGCTGGCGGCGCTGGGCGGCGCGCTTGGATTTGCCGCCGCGGTGGTGCCCAAAATCACGCTGAACGGGCAGGAGGTCAGTTCGACGGCTATTCGCGGCTGGCTCAGGCAGGGCGACGCGGCGCGCGCGCGTGCGCTGCTGGGACGGCCCTACCTGCGCCAGGCGGCGGTGGCTGCGCGCCGTGGCGGACGCTGGGAGCTGTTCATGCCGCCCAACGGCAAGCAGGATGTGCCCAGAGGAAGCTACCGGACGCTATGCTCCGACAGCGAGCATACCTGGCCGGTGCTGTTGCACGTGGAGCGCGAGGGACGCGCCCTGTGCAGTCTGCCTGCGGGCACATCCCTGCACGACGAGCTGGACATCAGGTTTCTCAAGGGCCTGTCGGTGGAAAACTGATTTGGAAAGGAGCGGTCTGCGTGCAAAAGAAAAACCTTTGGCAGGAGGCGCTGTACTGGGTAGCGCTGGCAGCATTGCTGACGGCGGGAGGCTTTCTGCTCTTCACCAATCTGGGCGTGACGGGCATCAGCGATTGCGACGAGGCGCGCCACGGCATCAACGCCTATGAGATGATGCAGAGCGGCGATTACGTGGTCACCACCTACCGGGGCGAGCCGGACTACTGGAACCTCAAGCCTCCGCTGACGGATTATTGCATCATGCTGGGGTACCGG
>CALVKX010000227.1 GCA_944333375.1 uncultured Eubacteriales bacterium | reverse complement strand
GGCGACGTCTACGCCATCGTGGACGAGGTGGACTCCATCCTCATTGACGAGGCGCGCACGCCGCTGATCATCTCCGGCCAGGGCGACAAGTCCACCGACCTGTACGAGAAGGCCAGCCAGTTCGTCAGCCGGCTCAAAAACGAGGAGGACTACACCGTCGCCGAGAAGGAGAAGGCCGTCTCCCTCACCGAGCAGGGCGTGGCCAAGGCGCAGCGCACCTTCAACGTCGAAAACATCGCAGATCTGGACAACGCCGAGCTCTACCACCACATCCTCGCAGCGCTCAAGGCCCATGCCATCATGAAGCGCGACGTGGACTACGTGGTGCAAAACGGCGAGGTCATCATCGTTGACGAGTTCACCGGCCGCCTCATGGTGGGCCGCCGCTACTCCGACGGCCTGCACCAGGCCATCGAGGCCAAGGAGCACGTCAAGGTGGAGCGCGAGAGCAAGACGCTGGCCACCATCACCTTCCAGAACTACTTCCGCATGTACAAAAAGATCAGCGGCATGACCGGCACCGCCAAGACCGAGGAGGAGGAGTTCCAGGGCATCTACAACCTGGACGTGGTGCAGATTCCCACCAACAAGCCCATGATCCGCAAGGACCTCAACGACATGGTCTACAAGACCAGGCGCGGCAAGTTCAACGCCGTCGTCGAGGAGATCGTCAGGCGCCATCAGACGGGTCAGCCCATTCTGGTGGGCACCGTGAACGTGGAAACCAGCGAAATGCTCTCCCACCTCATCAAACTGCGCGGCGTGAGCCATGAGGTGCTCAACGCCAAGAACCACCAGAAGGAAGCCGAAATCGTGGCCCAGGCCGGTCACGTGGGCGCCGTGACCATCGCCACCAACATGGCCGGCCGCGGCACCGACATTCTGCTGGGCGGCAACCCGGACTACCTGGCCCGCCGCGCCATGCGGCAGGAAAACTACCCCGACGAGATCATCGAGGCGGCCACCGGCCACAACGAAAACGTGGACCAGGTGGTGCTGGACGCACGCAAACGCTACCGCGAGCTCTACGAGGGCTTCAAAAAGGAGACCGACGCCGAGCACGAGCGCGTCATGGCGCTGGGCGGTCTGCACATCATCGGCACCGAGCGCCACGAGAGCCGCCGCATCGACAACCAGCTTCGCGGCCGCGCCGGCCGTCAGGGCGACCCCGGCTCCACGCAGTTTTTCATCAGCCTGGAGGACGACGTGATGCGCCTCTTCGGCTCCGAGCGCATCGCCCCCATGATCGAAAAGCTGGGCATGACCGAGGATCAACCGCTGGAGGCGGGCATGCTCACCAAGCAGATCGAGGCGGCCCAGAAGCGCATCGAAGGCCGCAACTACTCCATCCGCAAAAGCGTCCTTCAGTACGACGACATCATGAACAAGCAGCGCGAGCTCATCTACGGCCAGCGCCGCGACATCCTCCTGGGACATGACGTGCGCCAGAACATCATCGACATGGTCCACAAGCTCATCGACTCCACCGCCGAGCGCAACTTCACCGGCGAGGGGAGCTTCGACTGGTCCGTGGATGATGCGCGCGACTATCTGGAGAAGCTGTGCTTAAAACCCGGCACCTTCTACAGCCACGCCGCGGCCATCAAGACCATGGAAGAGCCCGATGAGCTGGTCAAGCTTCTCTATGCCGACGCCGAGGCCTTTTACGCCGAGCGCGAGGCGCTGCTGTCCGGTATGGGCATCGACATGCGCGAGTTTGAGCGCGTGGTGCTGCTCTCCGCCATCGATCACCACTGGATGGACCACATCGACGCCATGGACGACCTGCGCGACGGCATCGGCCTGCGCGCCTACGGCCAGCGCGATCCCGTGCAGGAATACCGGATGGAGAGCTACGACATGTTCAACGACATGGTGCACTTCATCCGCGAGGAAACCGTGCGCCGCCTCTATCAGGCCCGCGTGGAACGCCTGCCGGAGCGCCGCCGCACCGTCAACCTCGACGCCGCCAAGGCCAGCCTACAGGGCGAGGAAAACACCAACGGTCAGGCCAAAAAAGGCGGCGCGCCCACCAACAAGGCCATGCCCGGCGCGCCCGGGCGCAACCAGCCCTGCCCATGCGGCAGCGGCAAGAAATACAAGCACTGCTGCGGCGCGGGCAAATAACGCGACACTCGCGCGCGGAAACGGAGGAACGATCTGCCAGGAGGGAGCAAAGCATGAAAAAATGGGGGTATTTGTTGCTTGTGGTGCTGTTGCTGACGCAGCTTGCCGTGCCGGCGACAGCCGAACCGTTTGACGACCGCTTTGACGTGGAACTGCTGTACGCATACTCTATCGCCGAGGACACGCCCGCCTACGATCTGACCCTCTTTTCCTCGGAAGAAACCGAAACCTTCGAGGACTGGCAGTACCTGACCTATGACGGCTCCATGCAGTACGACTTTTCCAGCGGAACGCTGGCGGGGTACGTGGATCTGTCTTTCGTGATCAGCGGAAGCAAAAGCGATTTCGGCGTTCCATTTCTTTGCCTGGAGGGCTGGAGCGATCAGAAGTTTTCGGCCAGGCTCCTGCAGCTGCTGATCGGGGATCGCGTGTACTGGCTGGACCTGAAGCGCTACACGGACGGTTTTCTGCTGGAGCCGGACGGGGCGGACGGCTACGATTTTGATCTGATCCTGCCTCTGGGCAATCCGGGAATCGCGCTTCTCAGGGATCTGCATGACGCGGACTTCGCCTTCTCCCTGCGCCTCTACGACGCCAGGAAGCTGTGCTTTGCCATCGAGCAGCCTGCCGTAACGGAGGCGGACGGCGGCTATCCGGTATTTTACGAGGGGCTTGTGCGTTCCCGTTTCCTGGACAGGGACGGGCAGGTGCAGGAGAGCATCGCCACCTCGGTAGCCGTGCTGGACGGCGACAGCCTCATGCCGGCCATTACGGTCTATCCCAGCGGAGAAAAGGTCTGGCTTCCCGACGGAACATCCGGTATTCCCAAGCCCGGCAAGAGCGTCAAGCCTCTGGAGGACGTTCTCTGGACGCCGCGCCTCCATCTGGAAAGCACCTTTTCGGGGGATTGGGGCCGCGTGAAAACAGTGCCCTGGATTCGCATTGAGCTGAAAAACACGGATAAGCAGCGCGCGATGCAGTCCGTCACCTTCGCGTATTACTTAACGGACAGAAGCGGCAACGCCATTGCCAGCGACCTGACCGGAGAGGTGTATAACGAGATGACGATTGAGGAATCCATCCGTCCCGGAAAGAAAAAAATGCTTTCCAAATACAGCCTTGAGGGCTATGGCGCGGACGCGCGCGTGATCTTTACGGCCATCCGCGAGGTGCGTTACGACGATGGAACCGTGGAAGCCGTTTCGGACCGCGACCTGGATTTCTGGCGCTGGGACGTCAAATAGGAGGTGGCCATGAAGCGGCTCATCGGACTTGGGGTGCTGACCGTCCTGCTTGGCACAGCCGCGCTGGCGCAGGGTACCTCCTTTGACGCGACAGAGCTGGAAGCCTATGTGCGCAGCGACGAAACGGACGCGGGCTTCGTGACCACTTTTGAGTGGTCACAAAGCGGCTTTTGGACCTACCAAACCAGGTTTGACGAATACGACGGATGCGCATTGACCTTTGAGGACGGCTCGTCCGGTGTGTTCAGGCTGGACTTTGCCCTCGCGGATTCGGATCTCGTCCCCGTTCCCTACGCAATGCTCAAGGGTGTCCTGGACGCGCCGGCAGATCTTTCCTCTCTGGTG
>CALVKX010000226.1 GCA_944333375.1 uncultured Eubacteriales bacterium | reverse complement strand
GTGATGCGGCCCAGCAGGTAGAGCGCCTCGTGCAGGTCCACGGCGGCCAGGTCGATCATCCCGCCCGAAGCCAGGCCCGCCTGCGCGTCGCGCAGCTTGGTAAGCGCCTGCCGCGCCACGGCCATGTGGCGCTCATGTGTGAGCGCCAGCTCGTCGGGGTTGCGAATGAAGCTGCGCAGAAAATCCCGCACCTCCTCCAGACCCTCGCCCTCGCGCGCGGACACGCGCAAAACGGGCCGCTTGTCCGTGAGCGCCTCCGCCTGGGAAACGGTGAAGCGCTCGCCCGCGTCCTCCTTGTTGAGCAGCACGGCGCAGGGGCAGGGCGCCTCCATGCGAAGCAGCTCCAGCGCCTCATCGTCCGGGTCCTGCGAGGCGTCCACCACCAGAAGCGCAACGTCCGCCCGGCTAAGCGCCGCGCGGGCCCGCGCCACGCCGATGCGCTCCACCGCGTCGCCGCTGTCGCGCAGGCCGGCGGTGTCCTGAAGCAGCACGTTTGCGCCGTCCAGCGTAAAGGCCCCCTCCAGCACGTCGCGCGTGGTGCCGGGCACGTCGGTCACGATGGCGCGGTCCTCGCCCAGAAGGGCGTTAAACAGCGTGCTCTTGCCCGCGTTGGGCCGCCCGCACAGCGCCACGCGCAGCCCCTCGCGCACGATGCGCGCACCCCGCTCGTCAATCGCTCCGTCCAGTTGCGCAATCAGCTTGTCCACACCCTCGCGCAGACCGGCGATGGCCTCGTCCTCGCCGATTTCGTCGGGGTAGTCGATATGCGCCTCCAGCCCGGACAGCAGCGCGGTCAGCGCCTCCTGCGCCCCGCGGATAAAATGGCTCTGCCCGCCCTCGAGCTGGCGCTCCCCGGCTCTGAGCGCCGCCGCCGACCGCGCGGAAATCACGCCCATGACCGCCTCTGCCTGCATCAGGTCGATGCGGCCGTTCATGAACGCGCGGCGCGTAAACTCGCCCGCCTCGGCAGGGCGCGCACCCAGCCGGATCAGCCGCCGCATCACCAGCGAGGCCGCCGCCGCTCCGCCGTGCGTATGGATCTCGCACACGTCCTCGCGCGTATAGGAGCGGGGCGCGTACATCACCACGCCCATGGCCTCGTCGATGGGGCCGGTTTCGTCCACCGCGTGGCCCACCATCAGGCGGTGGCTTTCATAGGGAGGTTTTGCCCCCCGCGGCTGAAACGCCTGCTCAAACAGGCGCACCGCCTCCTGCCCGCTGATGCGCACGATGGCCACGCCGCCCTCGCCCGCCGCCGTGGCGATGCCCACGATGGTCTCCTCCATGCTCTCACCTCTCCCGGCAAAATCGCGGGCGGGCTTTGCGTGCCGCCCGCGTTTATGATATCATGTTCACGCGGCCAAATCCAGACGAAAAACCCCAAAGGCCGCGGGGAGGCGTTTAATCGTGGCCGTTACCATCCTGACCGCCCGTGCGCACAGGCTTTTTCCGGCCGTGGTAGAGGCGTTGGGCGAGCGCGTGCGCCGCGGCGAGACGTCCCTGATGCTGGTGCCCGAGCAGTTCACCCTCGCCGCGGAGCGCGAGCTGATGACGCGCCTCCACCTGACGGGCATGTTCCTGATCGACGTAA
This sequence comes from uncultured Eubacteriales bacterium, assembly GCA_944333375.1. The sequence continues at coordinate 2,131 of CALVKX010000226.1, read as the reverse complement.
TGAGCCCGTCCCGCTTCTCCGAGCACGTGCTCGCCGCCGCCGGCCGCGACGGCCGCGAGCCGCTGGATGACGCGGGCCGGCGCATGGCGCTGAGCCAGGCGCTGGAGCGGCTGGAGGACAGGCTTCCCTACTACGGCAGCATCGCGCAGCGCCGCGGGTTTGTGGAGAAGCTCTCCGCGCTGATTACCGACATGAAGCGCGGCGGCCTGGACCCCGACGGGCTGAGAGACTATGCCGACTCACTGGGGAAGGGCGTGACACAGGATAAGCTGCGGGATCTGGCGACCATTTACGCCCAGTACCGCGAGGTCCTGCGCGGCCGTTTCAGCGACAGCGAGGACCAGCTCGTCTATGTGGCGGGCCGCCTCGGGGACAGCGGTTTTCTCACTGGAAAGCACCTGTACGTATACGGCTTTGACACCCTGCCCGAACAGCTCATGCGCCTTTTATGCGCCGCCGCCCCGCTGTGCGAAAGCCTGACCATCGCTTTGGTCTCGGACAGTCAATCCGCGCCGGACGGCGACCTCTACGCCCCCATCCGCCAGGGCGTGAAGCGCTTTCAAAAGCTGCTCGCCCAAAGCGGCCTGAGCGCGCAGGTGCGCGCCCTGCCGCCCGCTCCCCTCCCCCGGCCGGCGGCGATCAGGCACCTGGACCGCGTCCTGTTTGCCCATCCCTCGCCGCCCTTTGCGGGCGTGCCGGAGGACGTGTTCCTCTTTGACGGCCTCTCGCCCTATGAGGAAGCGACGCTGATGACCCGCCGGGTGCGCTGGGTGCTGGCCCAGGGCGTGGACCCGGAGCGCGTGACCGTGCTCTATCCCGACGACGGCGGCTATGCCTTCGCCGTCACCGCCGCGCTGGAGGACAGCGGCATCCCCTTCTATACCGACCGCCAGCTTCCCGCCGCCTCCCACGGGCTGGTCCGCTTCTGGCTGGCCGCCCTGCGCGCCATGGCGGACGGCTGGCGAAACCGCGACATGCTCGCCCTCCTCAAGAGCGGCTACGCGCCCCTGAGCTTTGAGGAGGCGTGCGAGCTGGAGAACTACGCCTACTGCTACGGCGTGGACCGGGCGAGATGGAACCGGCCCTTCACGCGGGGGCCGGAGGCCGAACGCATGGAGCCGCTGCGCCGGCGGCTGATGGAGCCGCTGCTGCGCGCCCGCGCGGCGCTCATCGCCGCGCGGGACACCTCCGCATCGCTGGCGGCCGCCTTCGGCCTTCTGCAGGACGTCCACGCCTACGAGGCGCTGGAGCGCGAGGAGGCGCGGCTGCTGGAGAGCGGCTTTCTCTCCCGCGCGGGGCAAAACAGCCAGGTCTGGCAGGCGGTACTCCGGCTCCTGGATCAGATGCACAAGCTCAGCGGCGGCGCCCGCATCCCGCTCAAGCACATCGCCGCGCGCCTGGAGTGCGGCTTTTCCGCCGTGACGCTCAAGGCGCTGCCGCCCGCCGCGGGCATGGTGCACGCGGGCGCGCTGGGGCATCTGCTGGCCGAGGAGGCCGACGCGGTGTTCATCCTTGGCCTCAATGACGGCCTGCTCACCCGCGCGACCGACAGCCTGCTCACCCCCGAGGAGCGTGCGCAGGCGCAGGAGGGCACGCAGACCTACCTGGGGCTGACGGACGAGAGCCGCGCTCTGATGGCCCGGCTGGACCTCAAGCGCGCCATGACGTTGCCCCGGCGCTGGCTGTTTGTAAGCTCCGCCAAAACAGCGCCCGACGGCACGGCGCTGCGGCCGCTTTCGCTGCTGACGCAGCTTCGGGACAGGCTGCTGCCGGGCCTTTCCCCCTCGCCCGTCCCCCAGGAGGAGCTGCCCCTGTCCGCGGTGCAGGCGCTGGGCGCGCTGGGCGCGATCCTGCGCGCGCACGCCGAGGGCGCCCAGCCCCTGAGCGGCCGCTGGCGCGAGCGGCTGGACAAGCTGCTTGCCGCCCCCGCCACGGCTCCCGCCGCCATGCGCCTGCTCCGCTCGCTGGGCTACGACGGCCAGGCCCGGCCCATCGCCCCCGCCGCGGCGCGCGCGCTCTTTGGCGACGAAACGCTGACGGTCAGCCGCCTGGAGCAGTTTGCGGACTGCCCGTTCAAGCACTTCGTCACCTACGGCCTGCGCCCGCACGTGCTCAGGGAATGGAAGGTGGA
>CALVKX010000225.1 GCA_944333375.1 uncultured Eubacteriales bacterium | reverse complement strand
CCGCCCCAGCTTCTTCCCCTTCACCGAGCCCAGCGCCGAGGTGGATCTCACCTGCGTGAACTGCCACGGCAAGGGCTGCCGCATCTGCAAGGGCACCGGCTGGATCGAGGTGCTGGGCTCGGGCATGGTCAATCCCAGGGTGCTGGAAATGTGCGGCATCGACCCGGCGAAGTACAGCGGATTTGCCTTTGGCATCGGCCTGGAGCGCATTGCGATGCAGCGCTACGGCATCCGCGACATGCGCCTGCTCTACGAAGGCGACGCGCGTCTTTTGGGGCAGCTGAGGTAAGCAGGGAGTAAGGAGGCGTTTTCAGTGAAACTGGCGATGAATATGATCCGGCAGTATGCGGATATCCCCGTGACGCCGGAAGAGTATACCCAGCGGATGATTATGACAGGCACCGCCGTGGAGGGCGCCGAGGACATCAGCGGCGGCATGGAGAAGGTCGTGGTGGGCCGCGTGCTCACCTGCGAGGACGTGGAGGGCACGCACCTGCACGAGTGCACCGTGGACGTGGGCGGCCCGGAGACGCTGCACATCGTCTGCGGCGCGCCCAACGTGGCGGCGGGCCAGCTGGTGCCCGTGGCCCTGGACGGCGCGCGCCTGCCCGGCGGCGTGAAGATCAAAAAGGGCAAGCTGCGCGGCCTGATCTCCGAGGGCATGATCTGCTCGGGCGAGGAATTGCACGTGCCCACGGAGCTCTACCCCAACATCGAGGAAAAGGGAATTCTGGTGTTCCAGGAGGATTACCCCCTCGGCGCGGACGTAAAGCCCATTTTGGGCATCGACGACACGGCGGTGGATTTTGAGATTCTGGCCAACCGCCCGGACTGTCTGTGCGCCATCGGCATCGCGCGCGAGACGGCGGCGGCGCTGGACACCGAATTCCATGCCCCCGAAATCACCGTGACCGAGGCGGGCGGAGATATCCACGACGAGGTGAAGGTGCGCGTGGAGGCGCCGGACCTGTGCCCGCGCTACGCCGCGCGCGTCATCAAGAACGTGCGCATCGCGCCCTCGCCCCTGTGGCTGCGCAAATACCTGCACGGCGCGGGCCTTCGCGCCATCAACAACATCGTCGATATCACCAACTACATCATGATCGAGTACGGCCATCCCATGCACGCCTTCGACCTGAGCAAGGTGCGCGGGCGGCAGATCGTGGTGCGCCGCGCCCATCCCGGCGAGACGCTGACCACTTTGGACGGAAACGAGCGCGCCCTGCGCACCGACGACCTGGTCATCTGCGATGAGGAGCGCGCCACGGGCCTGGCCGGCATCATGGGCGGCGAGGAGAGCGAGATCACCGAAGCCACCACGGACGTGATGTTCGAGTGCGCGGCGTTCGACCGCACGGCCATCCGCCTGACCAGCCGCGCGCTGGGCATGCGCACGGAGAGCAGCGGCCGCTTTGAGCGCGGCGTGGCCCCGGGCACGGTGATGGAGGCGCTGGAGCGCGCCTGCATGCTGGTCAACCTTTTGGACGCGGGCGACGTCGTCTCGGGCGTCATCGACCTCTACCCCGCCCCCCGGCCCACGCAGGTCATCACCGCCAGCGTGAAAAACATCCAGGAGCGCGCGGGCGTGGACATCCCCGCCGACGACATGGTCCGCATCCTCAAAAAGCTGCACTTCGGCTGCGAGCGCGACGGCGACACCCTCACCGTGACCGTCCCCGCCTTCCGCGAGGACCTGGACGGCGAGGCCGACATCTGCGAGGAATGTCTGCGCATCTACGGCTATCAGCACATTCCGGCTACGCCCCTCAGCGGCCAGACCACCCAGGGCGGCGTCAGCCCCATGAAGGCGCTCAAGAACCGCGCCGCGCGCCTGCTCACCGGCATGGGCTATCTGGAGATCATGAATTTCAGCTTCACCGGCGTCAAGGAGATCGAAAAGCTGGGCCTGCCGCAGGATGACCTGCGCAATGACCCCATGCCCATCCTCAACCCCCTGGGCGAGGACGCCGCCGTCATGCGCCCCACGCTGGCCTGCGGCATGCTGCGCACCCTGGCCTTCAACATGAACCACTCGACCGCGGCCGCCCGCCTCTACGAGATGGCGGCGTTGTTTGACCATCACCGTCCCACGGAGGAAGGCCTGCCCACCGAAACCCAGACCCTGTGCCTGGGCGCCTACGGCCCGCAGGAGGACTTCTTCACCGTGCGCGGCGCGGTGGAGGCCATCTTGCGCGCGGCCGGCGTCACCTGCGAGGTCGTCCCCGGCGGCGACGCCTACTATCACCCGGGCCGCTGCGCCCGCCTGGTCCGCGGGGATGTGACCTTCGCGGCCGTGGGCGAGGTGCACCCCGATGTGCGCGAGCGCTTCGACATGCCCCGGCGCGCCGTGATCGCGGAAATCAACCTGCAAACGCTTCTGGAGGCCTTCCGTCCCATGGGCGAGATGAAGCCCCTGCCTCGCTTCCCGGCGGTTGCACGCGACCTGGCGCTGGTCATGGACGAAGCTGTGGCCGTGGGCCCGCTGATGGCCGCCATGCGCAAGGCCGCCGGCAGGCTTTTGGAGAGCATCGAGCTCTTCGACGTCTACCGCGGCGCCCAGGTGGGGCCCGACAAAAAGAGCGTCGCCTTCTCGCTGACCTTCCGCGCCTCCGACCGCACCCTCACCGACGAGGAGGTCCAGTCGGCCATGGAAAAGGTCATGCGCGTGTGCGCCGACACCTACGGCGCCACGGTCCGCGCCTGACGCATCCCGCAACGCGAAGCCCGGCATCGCCGGGCTCAGACCGTTGAAAAACCCCTGATTTTGGGGAGAGCCGCGTTTCTTGCGCCCTTCGGGCGCTCGCAACGCTCGCGAAAAATGCTGCGGCATAAGGCTTTGGGGCTCTGCCCCAAACCCCGGCAGGGGGATGATCCCCCTGCACCCCGCACTTTGTCAGCAGCCTGAACGCGAAGCCCGGCATCGCCGGGCTTCGCGTTCTTTTCAAATCTTTTCCACCCGCCCCACGTAAGACGGCCCCTTGGCCGCAACTTTCCTGCCGGCATTTGGCAGCGCGGCGCCCCCGCGCGCCGTGGCAGATCTTTCCGCCGCATAATCGCCCCTCCAAATTCCATACTAGGGATGCAAAGACAAACGGCAAAGCAATGCGGCATAAGCGTTGCACCGCCGTCAAGGAGGCTGGAAACATTGCGGGCAACGGGGATTGTGCGCAGAATTGACGAGCTTGGGCGCGTGGTCATTCCCAAGGAGATCAGACGAACCCTTCGAATTCGCGAGGGCGACCGGCTACTGACAACATGGAAACCGTGGGAGCGGTTCTGCGCGGCCATGGACAGCCTGGCCAGGCGGGCCGGCTGGGACGGCGGTCCGTGCGAGGCGGGGTGACGGCGCCGCCGGGCCCGCGTTTTTTTGTCCAAATCGCCAGGCAGGAAGGTTTTGTTATTTTTTATGGCGAATGTATGTCTTATCGCCCGGATATTTTGACCAGAACGTACAGGGAATCGCGGAGGAAGCCGCGATTTGGCGAGGAGGCGGCACAACCCTTCGGCATCCGGGTCCTGTCACTATGAAAAAGTCCTTTCCATGCCTGCGCTCCGCCGCCGTCCCGATTTGACAGGGGAAGCGCCGAAACGGGAACGGACGCCGATGTACGAGGGAAAAGAGGGAGAGCGTCATGGGATACGAACTGACGGCGGAGCGCTTGGCGGCATACTGCCATGCCATGCGCGAGGAAGAAAAAAGCCCCGAGACGGTAGATAAGTAC
>CALVKX010000224.1 GCA_944333375.1 uncultured Eubacteriales bacterium | reverse complement strand
GCTCTTTTCTCTTTCTGCTCGTACATTTATATATTCGACATGCTTATTCGTTTTTCCTTATAAAAAACGACCGTTGAAAAAGCCCTGATTTTGGAGAAAGCCGCGTTTCTTGCGCCCTTCGGGCGCTCGCAACGCTCGCGAAAAATGCTGCGGCATAAGGCTTTGGGGCTCTGCCCCAAACCCCGGCAGGGGGATGATCCCCCTGCGCCCCGCACTTTGTCAGCAGCCTGAGGCGGCCCATCCGGGCCGCCTCAGCGTCAGACAGGGTCCGGCGCTTTGAAAGGCGGGCTGAACCCCGTCAAATGCCTGTTTTGCTTATCCCAGCAGCGACCAGGCCGCAAACAGCCCGCTCATCAGCGACGCCACCAGCGACACCACGGTAATCTGAGTGTTGATGGAGGGGCCAGCCGTGTCCTTGAAGGGGTCGCCCACGGTGTCTCCCACCACGGCGGCCTTGTGCGCCTTGGAGCCCTTGCCGCCCTCATGTCCCGCCTCAACATACTTTTTAGCGTTGTCCCACAGGCCGCCGGCGTTGGACATAAACAGCGCCAGGAGCAATCCGCTTACGATGTTGCCCAGCAGGAAGCCGCCGATGGCCAGCGGACCACCCACGAAGCCCACCAGCACTGTGGCCGCGATGGACATCAGCCCCGCGGGAATCAACTCCATCAGCGCGCCTGAGGTGGCGATGTCGATGCAGCGGTCATATTCGGGTTTCACGCCCTTGCGGCCTTCGCGCAGGCCGGGAATATCGCTGAACTGACGGTGGATCTCCGCCACCATGCGCTGCGCGTTCTTCTCCACGCCCAGCATCAGCATGGCCGAAAAGACCGCGGGAATGGCCGCGCCGATAAGCACGCCGAAGAACACCGCGGGGTCCATGACGTCAAAGCCCGTGATGACAGCCTTGCCCGCAGCGGACAGGGCCTCGTTGACCTCGCTGATATACGCGCCCAGGAGAGAGATAACCGTCAGTCCCGCCGCTCCAATGGCAAAGCCCTTGGTGACGGCCTTGACGGTGTTGCCCGCGCTGTCCAGCTCATCGGCCACACGAATGGTTTCTTCCCCCAAATTGCCCATTTCCGCCAGGCCGCGCGCGTTATCCACGATGGGGCCGTAGGCGTCGTTGGAGATAATCATGCCCACGATGGAGAGCATGCCCACCGCGGCCATCGCAATGCCGAACATGGCGTAGTCGCCACCCAGCGGGGCGCAGAGACGGTAGGCCGTGAGGGCCGACACGGCGATACCGATCATCGCCGGCAGCGCCGAGATAAAGCCGTAGGAGATGCCCGAGAGCACCGTAAAGGCCGAGCCGGAGCGCGAGGCGTGGGCCACCCGCTGCACGATGGGTTTGGAATCGTCGGTGAAGTAGTCGGTGGTGATGCCGATGATGACGCCCACCAGCAGGCCAACGGTAGACGCGCCCCAGACCTGCCAGCGGAAGCCGTCAAATACAGCCGTAGCCAGAGCGGTGAGCGCAATGAACAGGCCCGTGGTCACATAGGTGGACGCATTAAGCGCGCGGGTGGGGCTTCCTCCCTTGTCGATGCGCGCGGTGGCGATGCCAACAATGGAGGCAATCAGTCCCAGGGCCGCATAGCAGAACACCATGGCCGTGTTGGCCTGGCCGCCCAGCGTCTGGGCGATGACCAGCGCCGAGGTCATGGACGCTACGTTGGAATCGAACAGATCCGCGCCCATACCGGCCACGTCGCCCACGTTGTCGCCCACGTTGTCGGCGATGACGGCGGGGTTGCGCGGGTCATCCTCCGGGATGCCCAGCTCCACCTTGCCGGTCAGGTCCGCGCTCACGTCGGCGGTCTTGGTGAAGATGCCGCCGCCCGCCTTGGCAAACAGCGCCAGGGAGCTGGCGCCGAAGCTGAAGCCCAGCAGGATGGAGCTGTCGCCCGCGAGCCAGAGCACGCCGCTCACGCCCAGGAGGCTAAAGCCCACCACGGCCAGGCCCATCACCGCGCCACCCCTGAAGCCGATGAGGAAGGCGGGCCGAACACCCTGCCGGGCCCCCTCGGCGGCACGCGCGTTTGCGTTGGTGGCGACGAGAATCCCGATCTTACCCGCGATTGCGCTCAGCGCCGTACCGGCCACATAAGCGGCGGTCATGGCGAGGTTTCGGGAGAGATGGCCCGTCCAGATGGGCGTTGGCAGGAGGATAAAGATCAGCGCCGCAGCCACGCCCGCAAAGGCGGTCAGCATGCGGTACTCCTTGCGCATAAAGGTCTTTGCGCCCTCCTGGATGAGCGCCGCCACCTCGCTGATGCGCGCATTTGCTCCCTTTTGCCTGCGTACCCATAAAAATAGGTATGCCGCGAAGGCAAAGGCGATCAGGACAGAAAAGAAAGACAGAACATACATCAGGGAGAGATTTGCTTCCATGGCCCGTTTCAACTCCTTTGTCCATTTTCTTCAAAAGGCCGATTGCGCCTATTATACCCCCTCTGCGTCTCCTTGCGCAATGCCTCCGGCGCTAAGGAGCTGTTCATCCAGCCCGCCGCGGCGTTAAGATGATGCTAAGGCACAAGACATAGCTGGGCAAACCGCGCAATTTCTGATATACTTATGCTGAGTGTATTTCGCGCTATGCAAAACGGCAGGAGGGATGGCAGGCATGCAGACGGAGAAACGCTTCTGGATCAACCTGGGCGTGACGGCCGGCCTGCTGCTTTCCGCCACGCTCAGCAGCCTTGCCCTGGGCGGGCTCATCGGCGGCACCTCCAACGCGCAGATGCTCTTCCTTTTGGCGGTGCTGCTCGTCTCGCGCTTTACCGACGGCTATCTCTGGGGCGTGGCGGCGGCCATCGTATCGGTGCCGCTGGTCAATTATATGTTCACCTACCCCTATTTTTCCTTCAACCTGAGCATCTCGGGCTACCTGCTCACGTTTCTGACCATGATGGCGGTATCGCTCAGCGTCAGCGTCCTCACCGCCCGCATCAAGCAGCAGGAGCAGATTCGCCTGGAGGCGGAAAAGGAGAAGCTGCGCGCCAATCTGCTGCGCGCGGTATCGCATGACCTGCGCACGCCTCTCACCTCCATCGTGGGAGCGACGGGCGCGATTCTGGACAACGCCCTGCCGCCGGAGAAGCAGCGCGAGCTGCTCGCCGACGTCAACGCCGACGCCCAGTGGCTGCTTCGCATGATCGAAAACCAGCTTGCCATCACCCGCATCCAGGGCGACGCTGCCCCCCTGCACACGGAGACCGAGGTGGTGGAGGACGTGCTGGCCGAAGCGGCCATCAAGTTTCAGAAGCACTTCCCCGACATCCGGGTGGACATGAGCCTCTCCGACGACATCCTTCTGGCCGACATGGACGCGGTGCTCATCGAGCAGGTGGTGCTCAACCTGCTGGAAAACGCCGTCTATCACGGCAAGCACACCACCCGCATCCGCCTGAGCGCGGCGCGTCAGGGGCACTTTGTGCTGATTACCGTCTCCGACAACGGCGCGGGCATCCCCCGCGACAAGCTGCCCAAGCTGTTTTCGGCCATGCCGGACAGTGCGAGCGCAGATGCACAGAAACACATGGGCATCGGGCTTTCGGTATGCCTGAGCATCGTCAGGGCCCACGGCGGCGAGATGTCCGCCATGAACAACGATCTGGGCGGCGCGAGCGTATCTTTCACGCTGCCGGAAAAGGAGAACGAGTATGCCGGTCAAACTCCTGGTTGTTGAAGATGAAAAAAGCATCCTTAAGCTGCTTCGCGCCATCCT
>CALVKX010000223.1 GCA_944333375.1 uncultured Eubacteriales bacterium | reverse complement strand
CCCCTGGGCGCGTTCATCATCATGTCCGCGTCCACGATGGCCATCTTGGGCATGAGCTCATAGTCGGCCAGCGGGTACTTGACGCCGGTGTCCTGGTCGGTGATGACCGCGAAGGGCGTGACCTCGCTGCCGGTGCCGGCGGTGGTGGGGATGGCGATGAAGTACGCCTTTTCGCCCATGCGGGGGAAGGTGTAGATGCGCTTGCGGATGTCGCAGAAGCGCATGGCCATGTCCAGGAAGTCCACGTCCGGATGCTCGTAGAGCACCCACATGATCTTGGCCGCGTCCATGGCGCTGCCGCCGCCGATGGCGATGATGCAGTCGGGCTGGAAGGCGGTCATGGCGGCCGCGCCCTCCTTGGCGGAGGCCAGGCTGGGATCGGGCGCCACGTCAAAGAAGGTGGTGTGGGTGATGCCCATCTCGTCCAGGCGGTCGGTCACGGCCCTGGTGTAGCCGTTATGATAGAGGAAGCTGTCGGTGACGATAAAGACCTTCTTCTTGCCCAGCACCTCTTTCAGCTCGCGCAGGGCCACGGGCAGGCAGCCCTTCTTGATGTACACCTTTTCGGGCGCGCGGAACCACAGCATGTTCTCTCTCCTCTCGGCGACGGTCTTGATGTTGAGCAGGTGCTTGACGCCGACGTTCTCGCTGACGGAGTTGCCGCCCCACGAGCCGCAGCCCAGCGTGAGGGAGGGAGCGAGCTTGAAGTTGTACAGATCGCCGATGCCGCCCTGCGAGGAGGGGGTGTTGACCACGATGCGGCAGGTTTCCATCTTCTCGGCAAAGCGCATGAGCTTTTCGCGCTGGGTGTTGGGGTTGAGATAGACGCTGGCGGTATGGCCGTGGCCGCCGTCCTCGATGAGGCGCTCGGCCTTGGCCATGGCGTCGTCAAAGTCCTTGGCCTTGTACATGGCCAGCACGGGGGAGAGCTTCTCGTGGGCAAACTCCTCGCTGAGATCGACGCTCTCGACCTCGCCGATGAGCACCTTGTAGTGCTCGCCTACGTCCAGACCGGCGAGCTTGGCGATCTTGTGCGCGGGCTGGCCGACGATCTTGGCGTTGAGCGAGCCGTTGATGATGATGGTCTTGCGGACCTTGTCCAGCTCCTCGCCCTCAAGGAAATAGCACCCGCGGGCGGCGAACTCGGCGCGCACCTTGTCATAGATGCTCTCGGGCACGATGACGCTCTGCTCGGAAGCGCAGATCATGCCGTTGTCGAAGGTCTTGGAGTGGATGATGGAGTTGACCGAGAGCAGAATGTCCGCGCTCTCGTCGATGATGGCGGGCACGTTGCCCGCGCCCACGCCCAGCGCCGGCTTGCCGCTGGAATAGGCCGAGCGCACCATGCCGGGGCCGCCGGTGGCCAACGTGCAGTCGCACTCGCACATGATGAGGTTGGTCATCTCCAGGCTGGGCACGTCGATCCAGGAGATGATGTGCTCCGGCGCGCCCGCCGCCACCGCCGCCTCCAGCACCACGCGGGCCGCCTCGGCCGTGCAGCGCTTGGCGCGGGGGTGGGGGGAGATGATGATGCCGTTGCGGGTCTTGAGGCAGGCGAGGGTCTTGAAAATCGCGGTCGAGGTCGGGTTGGTGGTGGGAATCACCGCCGCCACAACCCCCAGCGGCTCGGCCAGGCGGGTGATGCCGTAGGCCTTGTCCTCCTCGATCACGCCGCAGGTGCGCACATCGCGGTAGGCATTGTATATATATTCGGAAGCGAAGTGGTTCTTGATGACCTTGTCCTCCACCACGCCCATGCCCGTCTCCTCGACGGCCATTTTGGCCAGCGGCAGGCGCATCTTGTTTGCGGCCATGGCCGCCGCGAAGAAGATGCGGTCCACCTGCTCCTGGGTAAACTCGGCATACTGCTTCTGCGCGGCCCGCACCAGGGCGAGCTCCTCCTCCAGGCGTTCCACACTGTCAACGGGTTTGCGTGCGTCAGTCATGGTGACCCAGCTCCTTTCTGATTTCGTTAAAAGTTTAACATACTTCCGCGGAGCTGTAAATGCCAATGTTTATATACCATTATATGATTTTGAATATAATTGTCAACGCGCCGGCGGCATTGGCGAAAAGAAATTTGTCCGGATGAAAACCTTTGGCTCCCGGGATGCGTCTATAATAGAAGACGGGAAAATTTCTCAGACCTGGGAAGAATGTGGACAGCCTGTTCGTTTTATTTCATGGAACGCCGCCCATGCGGCCCAAGAAGCGCCCGCCGGGGGAGGGCGGCGAAAAAAGACCAAATCTTTACGAATATGTATCAAAAATTTGAAGATTTCAAGGCGAAACCCTTTACAAATCTTTTCAGAATCTGTATAATGCCAGAAGGAAGCACTGTATGGGCAAGCCATATCCATATGGCGCGCCGCCTCACATACACTGTGTAACGGAGGGATATCAAGATGAAACGCTTCTTTTGCATCCTGCTGGTCGCCCTGGCGCTGGTAGGGCTGATGACCACGGTCGCCTCTGCGGAGGAGTACGCCACGGTTGTCAGCGAAAACGGCTATGGGGTACGTATGCGCGAAGGCCCCAGCAAGGCTTATCGCGTCGTGACAAAATACGACGTAGGCACGACGGTCATCGTGCAGCAGCGCGGCACCGAGTGGTCGCAGATCCGCGTCGGTGAAACCGTCGGCTGGATGATGAACGAGTTCCTCCGCTTTGGAACCTCCGGCACCGGCACCGGCACCGGCGGCGAGACGGGCGGTGTGGGCACCGGCACCGTTGTCAGCGACAACGGGCTGCGCGTATGGCTGCGCACCACGCCGGGCGGCAACCGAATTCAGCTTTACCGTCCCGGCACGGCCGTGACGATTCTTTCCTATGGCGACGAGTGGCATTATATCTCCATCGCCGAGGTGCGCGGCTACATGATGAGCCGTTACATCTCCGTGACGCCGCCGCCCGCGCCCTCCTCCAAGGCCGTGGAAGCCGTCAGCGTCAACTATCCCTCGCCCGTTGTGGACGACGTGCTGGAAGCCTCCGTCACGCCCGCGGACGCGACGGTGACCTACAGCTGGAAGGTGGACGGCGTCGAGCAGGGCAAGACCGCTTCCCTGCGCGTGCTCAACGCCTACATCGGCAAGAAGATCACCCTGACGGTGACGGGTACCGGCGTGTACTACGGCTCGAAGACCTACACCACCGACGAGGTCGTCTCCAGCCGCCGCGTCACCGCCGTCTCCCTGAGCAAGGACCAGCCCTTCGTGGGCGACACGCTCACCGCCAACATCAAGCCCTCCTCCGCGACCGTCACCTACAGCTGGCGCGTGGGCGGGGCCGAGGTGAGCACCGAGTCGAGCTACACCGTTCAGGAGAGCGACCTGGGCAAGCTCATCCAGCTCAAGGTCACCGGCTATGAGACCTTCAGCGGCGTGGCCATCTGCTCGGCGTCCGGGAACGTGCTGAGCAACCGCGAGCTCTATTCCGTGTCGCTCAGCATCAAGGACCGTCCCCTGCTGGTGGGCGACGTGGTCAGCGCCACCGTCATTCCCAGCGGCACGACCGGCAACTACACCTGGCGCGCCGATGGCGACGTGGTGGCCACCACCGCCAGCTACAAGGTGACCGCCGCCGACCTGGGCAAAAAGATCACCGTGACCGTGGAGGGCACGTCCCCCTACAGCGGCACCGTGACCGCCGCGGCCTATGGCACCGTCAAGCAGGCCACCATCACCTCCGTGTCCATCAACAACACCAAGCCCGTGGCGGGCAACACCCTCACCGCGGTGCTCGCGCCCTCCTCCGCGAC
>CALVKX010000222.1 GCA_944333375.1 uncultured Eubacteriales bacterium | reverse complement strand
CGCCTGGGGCGCGGGCCGGGGCGCGGGCTTGGGCGCGACGGTCTCCAGATCCACCGTCGCGGCGATGTCGTCGAGGGTGAAGCCCTCCTCGTTGTGCTCCTTCAGCCCGATTTTCTTGAGGATGCGCCGCGCCTGATCGTCCGCGATGATCCGACGGCCCTCCTCTACGTCCTTGAGATACCCCTCGCTGACCCCGCCCAGCCGGGCGACCTGTTTCAGCGTCATGTTTCTGCGCAGGCGTTCCGTGCGCAGCAAATCTCCCAAACGGCTCATAGGCTCGATGCTCCTTTCCTCACGCGCACCATTATAGCACGTCTCCCCACCCCTGAACAAGACGGCGCGGCCGCTTTCCCGCTTGAAAGCAGCCGCGCCCCGCCGTATAATAGAGGCACACGCAACAGGACGGGAGGCGTTTTTCATGTACGATTTGAGGATGAGCCGCGGCGCGGCCACGGTGGTCAATACCTGCGCGGGCGTGCAGCCCGGTGAGCAGGTGCTGGTGATCGCGGAGTTTTCCAAGCTGGGCATCGCCCAGAGCCTGGCGGCTGCGGCCTATGCGGCGGGGGCCGAAGCGACGGTCGTGCTGATGACCCCGCGTGATCTGGACGGTCAGGAGCCGCCCGCAAACATCGCATCGGCCATGCGGGCCTCGGATGTGTTCTTGTGCGCGGTCAGCCGCTCCATCACCCATACGCATGCGGTCAAGGAGGCTACGGCCGGCGGAAGCCGCGGTCTGGTCCTGACCCAGTTCACCGACGAAATGATGGTTCGCGGCGGGATCACGGCGGATTTCCGCGCCATCGCGCCCCGCTGCCGCGCCATGGCGCAGGCCCTGGCCGGAAGCGAAACGGTTCGTCTGGAAACGCCGCACGGCACATCGCTGAGCTTCTGCGCCAGGGGCCGCAGAGGCAACGCGCTCTATGGCGTGGTCGAAAAAGGCCAGTTCTCCACCATTCCCACCATCGAAGCCAATGTCTCCCCGCTGGAGGGAACGGCAAACGGGCGTATCGTGGCGGATGCGAGCGTGCCCTATCTGGGTATCGGCGTCTTGCGCGAACCCGTTTGCTGCGAGGTGCGCGACGGCCGCATCCTTTCCATCGAAGGCGGCGAACAGGCCCTCGCGCTGAAAAAGGACCTTCTCTCCCGCAACGATCCCAACGTCTTTAACGTCGCGGAGCTGGGCGTGGGCATGAACCCATGCTGCTCCTTCCAGGGCTTCATGCTGGAGGACGAGGGCGTGGAGGGCTCGGTCCACATCGGCATCGGGACCAGCATCACGCTGGGCGGAACGGTCAAGGCCGCCTGCCACTACGATCTCATCATGACCGGCGCGACCCTCGTCGCGGACGGGCGGACCCTTCTGGAAAACGGCCGGCTGTGCCTCTAACGGTCGCCCGCCCTGCAACCCGTCTTTTCAGGCCCGGCCGTTATGGTCCACCGCCTTGCCAAGCCGCAAAAGCAGCAAAACCATGCTTACGCCCAGCAGCAGATGTCCTATGCCGCTGACGCCGGAAATGGATGCATCCATCCCCCTGTCCAGCGCCATTCCCAGGACCTGCGTTATCCCGCGGACAAGAAGCATCGCGCCTGTGAGGTTCAGGCCCAGGTGATAGAGGACCATGACGCGGCCGGTCTTTTCATTTGAAAACCCGAAGCTCTTTTCCAGCAGCAGCAAAATCAGAAAAAACACCATGCCCAGCAAAAAATAATGGGTGTGCACCACGGAAAGCGTTGTCTTTCCCGTAAAGCCGTTCAGTTTGGTGAACTCGCGGTAGAATACGCCTCCGGCCATGGCGATGAGGGCGTATACCAGGGATGCGTTTGCATAACGTTTCATGGATGGCTTCCTCCTTGATCTATTGATTGGTTTCCTTTTTCATCGCGCGGTAGCCGATGAGCACCGTCCACACATACGCGCAGGTTTTGGGAATCATGAGCATCCCGACGAGCGGCACGGCATCCGCCCACAGCACCACCGGGAGATAAAAGGCAAAGCTCAGCACAATGGTCAGCCACATCCAGCGAAAGGCGGTGTCGTTCCCGGCCTTTGCGCTGCGATAAAACAACACGATAATCAGCGCCCCCAGCAGGGCAAAGGGAATATTGCGGTAGATTCCCCAGCTCAGCGGCGCAGCCTCACTGAGCCACTGGTTTTGCGGCATCATGCACAGCAGGATCCGAATCCCCGCCAGCGCATAGATCGCAGCCGTCAGCCGCCTTTGTCCCTGCACATGATACCGGCGCCGCCAGACATAATACAGCAGCACATAAAACACTGTCATGGTGATCGACGTGATCCATTTCCCGGCTCCCAGCGCCGTGGTGTAATTCTCCAGCCCCGTGGTGCACAGCGCCACCGCCCGGGGAACCAGATGAAAGGCGTCCCCCGCCCCCAGGACCACCGCCATCCATCCGAACAGCTGGAACTGGGGATTGCCTTTGCTCCTTTGGATCATGCGCACGCCAATGGTGATGACAGTCACCAGATACACGGCATCGAACAGGGTTTCCACTACTGCTTGCATCGGTTTTCTGCCTCCTTGTTGTTCTGCGCGGTCCCGGGCCCCTACCCGGACCGCTTTTTTGTCAACGCCCAATTTGAACCTTGTTCATTTTGGGCAAAAAACACCCTCCTGCCAGCCTTTCGCCTCAGTAGAGCACCCGGCGGGAAATCTCCAGGACGGCGGATGGATCGAAATCCTGCCTGAGCATGGCTGAGAGCATCAGGGAAAAGAGCACGTTCGCGAACGCTTCCGGGGAAAAAGCATCATGAAAGGCGTCGCTTCGCACATGGGGGTCCTCACGCAGCACCTTGCAAAGGCTCCTGCGAATATGCTCCCAGGTTTTGAGCATCTGCTCACGCCCCTGTGTCCTGGCGCCCTCCGCGAAGCGCAGGGCGTGCAGATTGAAAAAATGCGGATATTGCTTTCCGCCGTATTCCATGCGCCGGTAGAGCCAACGGATGCAGGCGAGGATATCGGAAAAAACATCCGTTTCCTCATGGTGGAAGATGTCATGCCAGACGCTTTCCACGCTTGCGCCGACGAGATCATCCTTGGAGGAAAAATAGTTGTAAATCGTCCCCACCGATACCTGGCAAGCCTCCGCCACCGCCCGGATATTGACCGCTTCCCATCCCCCCTTGCCAATCAGCTCCCGGCTGGCTTTGAGGATTTCTTCCTTGGAGGTTGCCACCTGATTCATCCGATCCCCTCCGTCAACTTGAACGATGTTCATTATAGGTTCTCATGCCCTTTCTGTCAAGAGGGAAAATGACGGAAAAACGGATGTTCAGACCAGAAAACCGTTCGGGGGCGTCTCTCCCCCGAACGGTTTGGTAAAGGGCGTTGCCCGGTTCGGGCATGTACAGCGCTATTATTGCTTGCTTCTGATGTACTGGTCAATCGCCCTGGCGGCCTGCTTGCCCGCGCCCATGGCGAGGATGACCGTAGCCGCGCCGGTCACGGCGTCGCCGCCCGCGTAGACGGCTTCGCGCGTGGTCAGCCCGTCGTCGCCGTTTGTGATGATGCAGCCGTGGCGGTTGGTTTCCAGGCCCGGCGTGGTCGAGCGGATGAGCGGGTTGGGGCTGGTGCCGATGGACATGACCATGCAGTCCACCTCCAGCGTGAAGGTGCTCCCCTCCTTGGGAACCGGCCGGCGGCGACCGGAGGCGTCCGGCTCGCCCAGCTCCATCTCCTGGCAGATCATGCCCTTCACGCGGCCCTTTTCGTCGCCCAGCACCTCGATGGGATTGCACAGGGT
>CALVKX010000221.1 GCA_944333375.1 uncultured Eubacteriales bacterium | reverse complement strand
GCTTCCCTCCGGTGCCGGGCGGGCGGGGAGTTTGCGCCCCTGGGCGCAAACATTTCTTAAGCATCTGGCGAAAAAGGTCGCCGTAGGCGGACTTTTTCGCCAAACTGAAAGCCCGAGGGCCTGCGCCCTCGGGCTTTGCCATGGCATTGGTTCAGTCGGCGTGATAGAGATCGCGGGTGTAGACCTTCTGCGGCACATCGGAGAGCTCCTTGGCGAAGCGGTTGGCCACGATCACGTCGCACTCGCGCTTGAAGCGCTCCAGGTCCCTTTCCACGCGGCTGTTGAAAAAGGTGTTCTCCTTTAGCGCAGGCTCGTAGACCACCACGCGCACGCCGCGGGCCTTGATGCGCTTCATCACGCCCTGGATGCTGGACTGGCGGAAGTTGTCGCTGCCGCTTTTCATGGTCAGGCGGTAAATGCCCACCAGCGGGTCGGGGTTGGCGGGATAGCCCGCCAGGGCGAGCACCCGGTCGGCGATATAATCCTTGCGGGTGCGGTTGGCGTCCACGATGGCGCCGATGATGTTGTTGGGCACCTGGTCGTAATTGGCCAGCAGCTGCTTGGTGTCCTTGGGCAGGCAGTAGCCTCCGTAGCCGAAGGAGGGATTGTTGTAGTGTCTTCCGATGCGCGGGTCCAGGCACACGCCGTCGATGATGGCGCGCGCGTCCAGCCCGCGCACCTCGGCATAGGTGTCCAGCTCGTTGAAAAAGCTCACGCGCAGGGCCAGGTAGGTGTTGGCAAAGAGCTTGACGGCCTCGGCCTCGGTGGGACGCATCAGAAGCACCGGCGCGTCCGGGTCCAGCGCGCCTTCTTTGAGCAGCGCGGCAAACGCCTCTCCCGCCTGGCGCAATTCGGGCTCCTCCGGCGCGCCCACGATGATGCGGCTGGGATGCAGGTTGTCATGCAGGGCATGTCCCTCGCGCAAAAACTCCGGGCTGAACACCAGGCGGGCGCCCGGGTGCTTTTCCAGCATGCGGCTGGTGAAGCCAACCGGCACGGTGGATTTGACCGCCATGTACGCGCGGGGATTGACGGCCATGACCGCCTCGATCACGCTTTCGACGGAGGACGTATCAAAGTAATTGAGCTTCGGGTCATAGTTGGTGGGCGTGGAGATCACCACCCAGTCCGCCTCCCGGTAGGCCTGCGCCGCATCCAGCGTGGCGGTAAGGTCCAGTTTGCGCTCCGACAGGTACGCTCCGATATCGGCGTCCTGGATGGGGGACTGCCGGCGGTTGAGCATTTCCACCCGCTGGGCGGCCACATCCACGGCCGTCACGTGATGGCGCTGAGAAAGAAGCACGGCCATGGCAAGCCCCACATATCCAATGCCGGCAACTGCAATATTCATCTTTCGTTCCCCCTTCCGTCACCGTTATCATACCCTGTTTCCCTCCGCCTGTCAACGCGCCGCCCGCCACAGGGCATAGGCCAGAAAGCCCGCGCAGGTGGCGAAGGCCGCGCCCGTTTCACATTCGCCCGTGTCCTCGTTGACGCTTTCGCAGGCCAGGCCGTTGTCCATGCGGGTGCGGGTCAGATGCGCAAGCGCCGTATCCGCATGGCCGCAGAGCAGGCTGTTGCAGATGGACAGCACCCACGGATGCGGCGCATGGCGGCAGCCGATCTCCGCGATGGGCCTGCCGGCGAAGGAGAGGGGGTAGTCCTCCGAACGGATGGCGCGCACGGTCCTTTGCCATATGGGGTCGTCCATGGCACAGAAGCCGTAATGGGGCAGGAGCTGCAGGCTGCCCGGCGGCTCGTCGTAGATGTCGAAATGCCCTTCGGTGTCCGTGGACCAGACGAACTGCTCGTCCCTGACGCAATGGCGGTAGATCGCCTCCTTAACCGCCTGCGCGCGGCGGGCCAGCTCCGGCCGCTCCAGCCATCGGGAAAGCAGCAGGAGCACGCGCCACACCAGCGCGTTGTCATAGGTGAGATAGGGATAGACGATCTCGTCGTCGGTGGGCTGCAAGAAGGTTTCGTAGAGCTCGATTTCGGGATGGCGCTTGCTTTCCAGCACCGAAAGGATGCGAAGAAGGCCGCTCTTGACGCACGGCTCCTGAAGCAGCGCCCCGTCGTCCGTGCGCAAAAGGTAACGCTCCAGCGCGATCACCGGCGCGCACAGCTCGTCCAGCTCAAAGCCCGGTTCCAGCAGCGTGCCGTCGATGTAGCGGCTATGCTGGCCCACGTTTCGGATCTGCCGGGTGAACACGTGCACAAGGATCTCCCGCGCATAGGCCGCGTCCGTGAGCACGATCGCCGGAAAGCTCCACAAGAGGCTGTCGCGGTCCCAGTAGGCCGCCGAAACGTAGTAGCGCGGGCTGCGCGAAGTCATCAGGCACAGCTCCTCCGTGTCCAGCGCGCGGCCGCTGGCGAAGAAGAACGAAAAGAACAGGTTTTCATTCAGCATTTGCGAAAGAGCCGCGTCTTGCGCGGAAAGCATGCGTTTCGCCAGCCATTCCAGCGTCTCGCGCAGGCAGCGCCCGTAGCCAAGGCGCAAAAGGTGCTTGGCCGAGGTTGCCGCCGCCACCGTTTCCACACCCACGCCGAAGATCATTTCCACGCACGTGCGCTGCCCCGGCGCGAGCAGGGCGCCACGGCCGCCCTCAAAGGCCAGGTTCCCCCAGGTCCATTCCACGCCTGCCTCCGCGATGGGCGCGAAGGCGCACAGCGGCAGCCCCGCCACCTCCTGCATCACAAAGGCGCCGTTCCAGCCGCTGGCCTCCTGCGTGCGCCGGCCGTCCAGCACGATGGTTTCGTTCACCTCATGCAGCGTGCGCGTCCATTGCCCCCGCACGCCCAGATAGATATCCAGCGGCACGGCACGGTGATTTTCCGCCTCCAGACGCACAAAAAACGCCCGCTCGCCCAAGGGGCACAGATAGGTCAGCGCCACAGTCATCCCCCGCGCCTCGCCCCGGGCCACAGGCACCCAGGCGTTTTCCCTGTGCCATTCCAGCGCCGGGGCCTGATCCTCCCCGTTGACGCGCCACACCGGCGCGATGAGCGGCCCGTCTCCGCCGCTGAGTTCCAAAAGGCCCTTTGCGCCCATATGCAGCACCGTCAGCCCCTCGACGGCTCCCGTGTCCTCGGAGATGGCGGGCAAAGACAGATATTCGTTTCCTGTGACCTGATAGGCGGGCATGTGCTCTCCTCCTGTCGTTTCATAAAGAAAGGGGAGGCGCATTGCGGGCGCGCCTCCCCCAAGCGGTTGCTTATGCTATTCGATCACAGCAGGTCCGCTTCCTCCAACTGGGCCTGAATTTCGTCCAGCGCCTCCTGGGCGGTCATGTCGTTGGTTTCCAGCGTTCCCAGGACGTTGCCGATGATTTCGCTTACCGCGCCCTGCTCCAGCAGCGCGGGCGGCGCGACGGCGTAGTCCATGCTGTCAAACACGGCGGCGCGGTTGTCGGGCGGGGTCACGTCCAGGTACTGGGTCAGCTTGGTCTGGTCGGCGATGGTGGGCAGCTCCCAGCTGGCGTCCAGACGAAGCTGCACGATGTCGGGATCGGAGCCCATGGCGTCCACGAAGCGCGCGGCGGCCTCCTGCTTGGTGCTTGCGGTCGATACGCAGTTGACGTTGGCAAAGAAGAAGGTGCTCTTGTCCTTGAAGCCGGGCTCCACGGTGATGTCCCAGTCAAAGTCGCACTGGTCGGTGAAGGTCTGGAAGCCCCAGATGCCGGTTACCAGCATGCCCAGCTTGCCCTCGCTGAACAGGTCCCAGTCGCCGCGGCCGGCCATGTCCTCGGCGTTGGGCATCACGCGGTCCTCGCCGCGCACGCG
>CALVKX010000220.1 GCA_944333375.1 uncultured Eubacteriales bacterium | reverse complement strand
GGGGTGCCCATGGGGACTTCGACCAGGCCGGTGTTGTTGATCTTGCCGCCCAGGGCAAAGACCTTGGTGCCCTTGCTGTTTTCGGTGCCGATGGACGCAAACCAGTCCGCGCCCTTGAGGATGATCTGCGGGATATTGGCGAGGGTCTCAACGTTGTTGATGTTGGTGGGCTTGTCAAACAGGCCGCGCACCGCCGGGAACGGCGGCTTGGGCTTGGGCTCGCCGCGGCCGCCCTCGATGGAGTGCATGAGGGCCGTCTCCTCGCCGCAGACAAACGCGCCGGCGCCCAGGCGGATGTACACGTTGAAGTCAAAGTCGGAGCCGAAGATGTTTTTCCCCAGCAGGCCATATTCGCGCGCCTGATTGATGGCGATTTCCAGGCGCTTGACGGCGATGGGGTACTCGGCGCGGACGTAGATATAGCCCTCGCTTGCGCCGATGGCATAACCGCCGATGGCCATGGCCTCCAGAACGGAATGCGGATCGCCCTCCAGCACCGAGCGGTCCATGAACGCGCCGGGGTCGCCCTCGTCGGCGTTGCAGACGATATACTTCTGATCGGCCTTGGAAGCCGCCGCGAACTGCCACTTCTTGCCGGTGGGGAAACCCGCGCCGCCGCGGCCGCGCAGGCCGGACTTGAGCACTTCCGCGATCACCTGCTCCGGGGTCATCTCAGTGAGCACCTTGGCCAGCGCCTTGTAGCCGTCAAAGGCGATATACTCGTCGATGTTCTCCGGGTCGATGACACCGCAGTTGCGCAGCGCAAGGCGCATCTGGGGACGGTAGAAATCGATGTCGTCGAGGCTGACGTGCTGCTCTTCATCGGCCTTTTCCTTGTAGACCAGATGCTGCACGATGCGGCCCTTGAGAAGATGCTCGGAGACGATCTCGTCCACATCTTCGGGGTGGATGCGGCTGTAGAAGGTGCCCTCGGGATAGACGATGACCACGGGGCCGGCCTCGCACAGGCCAAAGCAGCCGGTGCGGACGACCTTGACTTCGCGGTCCAGCCCGTTTTTGGCGATCTGCTCCTCAAAGCGCGCGATCAGCTCGGCGGAACCGCTCGAAGAACAGCCGGTGCCGCCGCAGACAAGCACATGTGCGCGAAAAAGATCCATGTTCGTTCCTCCTTAGCGTTCTGATTCGCCTTCCGCGGCGCCGATGGTGTATTCCTGAACAGGGCGGCCGTTGACGATGTGCTCCGCCACGATGCGCGACACCATATCGGGCGTCACCTTCACATACGTCACCTTCTCCTTGCCGGGGACGATCACGTCCAGCATGGGCTCCAGACGGCACATGCCGATGCAGCCGGTCTGGGAAACGGTCACATTCTGCAGGTTGCGCTTTTGAATTTCCTCAAGGAATTTCAGCATTACAGGGCGGGCGCCGGCCGCGATGCCGCACGTCGCCATGCCAACTACCACGCGCACGGCCTCTTCGCCTTCCTTGCGCATGGCGACCTTTTCCAGAGTCCTTTGACGGATCGCTTCGAGTTCGGCCAGGGATTTCATAAATCAGGACACCTCCAAAATCGGTTTGAATTCTTCGTAAATGCTTTCCTTGATCCAGGCGGCAACCTCCGGCTCGTTGAGGCTAACGCCGCCGAGCGCCTCGCGGACCTGCCTCGTATCGAAAAGCGCCTCGCAGCCAGGGGCGTTTGCCCGGAACACAAAATCGGGAGCTTCTGGGTTAAGGACGATGAGCGTGATGAGCGAGTCGCAAATATCGCCCATGGGGATGCAATCGATGTTGCTCAGATCAAACGAGGCATGAATGAAGGTTCCCCGCCCCACGGCGCTTTCGATTCCAAAGTCGCCTCCCGCCATCTCCGCGCTCTGCTTGAGCATCGGGATTCCGAGCCCGACCTTGCGCGTGGTGCGCGTGGTGGTGAAAGGGTCGGTCACGCGGGATAGAAACTCGGGCGTCATCCCGCAGCCGTCGTCGCGGACGGAAAAGGTCAGGACCTGCCGGTCATCGACCTCAAAGGCGACCGTCACCAGCGACGCCCCCGCCTTAATGCTGTTCTGGGCAATGTCCAGAACGTGCATGCTCAGATCACGCATGGCCGGCTCAGGAAGCGCGGTACTTGGCCAGGATGTCAGGAATGTCTTCCGGCGTCAGGCGGCCGAATACCTCGTCGTTAATCATCATGACGGGCGCCAGGCCACACGCGCCCAAGCAACGGGTCGCCTGCACGGTGAAGCGGCCGTCCTTGGTGGTCTGCCCCACCTCAACCCCCAGCTCGCTGCACAGCTTGTCCAGGACCTTCTGTGATCCCTTGACGTAGCAGGCCGTGCCCAGGCATACGCCGCAAACGTACTCGCCCTTGGGCTGGAGGGAAAACTGAGAATAGAACGTAGCGACGCCGTAGACCTCGCTGAGCGTGACGCCCAGCCCGTCGGCGATGATCTCCTGCACATCGAGCGGCACGCAGCCAAAGATGTTCTGCGCAGCCTGAAGCACGGGCATGAGCGCGCCCTTCTGCTCCCGGTGTTCACGGATGACATCCGCCAGCTTTTCATATTTTTCGTTGTGATTGGACATGGCAGCCTGAGACCTCCTCCATTTTGGTTGCGGGCAAAAGCCGCTACCCGCTACATACGCAACGGATATAGTTTACCATATCACAAACCGAATTGCACGACGTTTTTCTGAAAATTGATAAATTTTTATTGATCCAGTTTCTTCTATGCAAAAAAAACCAAAAACCCAGCCCCTTGCAAAAAAAAGAACGGGTCCTTAACCCGTCCCGGCATAGCGTTCGTCCCGGAGATGCGCCGCGAGCGTCTGCCATCGCCTGCCCGTTTCGGCCATCCATTGCGTTACATCCATGCCATAGGCCCGCTGCGTCGCGGCGCAGGAGAGGACATCTCCGGCTGGGCCGTCCGCGGCGACCGCGCCCCGGTCCATCAGCACCGCCCGCGTGCCGAAGCGAAGCGCAAGGCTCAAATCATGCACCACCGAGATCACGCATCGGTTCCCGGCGCGAAGCCAGTCGCCGATCAGTTCGAAAAACTGCTTCTGGAACACCAGATCCAGATGGTTGGCAGGCTCGTCCAGCAGCAACACGCGCGGCTCCTGCGCCAGCACCTGGGCCAGAAAAACGCGCTGCAGCTCTCCCCCCGAAAGGGTTTGAATGTTTCGTCCCCGCATGCTTTCCAGACCCGTCGCAGCCAGCGCGCGCCGCACGGCCTCCCGTCCGCCGTCGTCCTGCGAACGGAGAAAGCCCCGCGTATGGGCATATCTGCCCATGGAGACGAGCTCCTCCACCGTAAAGGCATACGCCACCGCGTGAACCTGCGCCAGAACGCCCAGCGCCCGCGCGAAAGCGCGGGGCTTCCACCGACGCGCGTCGCATCCGTCGAGCCGCACGTTCCCATGATAGGGAACGCACTGCGCAATGGCGGACAACAGCGTGGACTTGCCCGCGCCGTTGGGGCCGATCAGCATGACCCATTCGCCCGCGGCGACGGAAAGGCTGACGTCCCGCACGGCAAAGCCTTCCCCGAAGGCGACGCTCAGGCCGATTGTTTCCAGCATGCCCTTCGCCTCCTGAAAAAGATGGCCACGAACGCTACAGCGCCCACCAGCGACGTAACCACGCCGATGGGCAGTTCAACGGGACTGACCACCGTGCGCGCCAGCAGATCCGCCAGCATCAGGAACGCCGCCCCCATAAACAGGGACAGCGGCATGACGCGCCGGTGGCTCGCGCCTGTGAAAAGCCGCGCCGCATGTGGGACGATCAGCCCGACAAATCCGATGCTTCCGCCGATGGAGACGCAAATGCC
>CALVKX010000219.1 GCA_944333375.1 uncultured Eubacteriales bacterium | reverse complement strand
TCAAACAGGTCCATGCGCCGTTCTCCTTTCGGTGTCGATGGGAAAAAGCCGCTTTGTCATGATCTGCGCGCGGGCCGGATGCGCATTTCCTCACGCATCTGGTTCCCTCCCGGGTCGGCAGGGCTAGTCGAACACGACCTGCCACGCGGGGTCGCGCCACGCGCGCAGGCACAGGTCGATCTGCTCGGGGCTGGTCTTGCTCAGCGCCAGCGGCGGCAGCGCGTCCGGCGCGAACCAGCCGGAGGCAACGGTCTCGCTGTTGGGGCGGAACGCGCCGCCCAGCAGCGTGCACAGCACGAACGCCTTCACGATGCCGTAGGGATAGGCGGGCGGATTGTGCAGATTGTGCTCCTGCAGGGCCACGATGCGCTCGGCGCGCACGATAAGCCCGGCCTCCTCCCGCGCCTCCTTTTCGGCGTTGGAGCGGATGGTCTCAAGCACGTCCACCCAGCCGCCGGGCAGGGCCCACAGCCCGCTTCGCTCCTGCACCAGCAGGATGCACCCCTCCTGAATGATGGCGGCGCGCGTGTCCAGTTTGGGGGTCTGGTAGCCGGTCTCGTTGCAGAACAACGCCTCGACCCTCTCCACGGGAAGCTCCGAAACGGCGGCGAGCATCTGCGCCGAAAGCTCGCGCAGGCGCTGGTACCGCTCGATGTCGTACACGTCCTTTGCGTAGGTCAGCCCGCACTGGGCGATGCTTTGCAGCTCGATCACCCATTGGAGCCACGGCGGGCGCCGGTCGTCGCAATGCATGGCGTTCTCCTTTCGTACATGCGGCCGCGGCTTATGTCGCGTCCTCCCAGGGGGCGAAGCGCTCCTCTTCCTTGAGCGATTCGATGCGCCCGTCGGTTATGCGCGTCAGCTCCGCCAGCACGCGCCCGGCGTCGGCGGCCTTCATGTCCAGCTCAAAGCTCACCGCGGCGGCAAAGTCCGTGCCCACGAGGCGTGCGGGCAGGGATTTGAGCGCATGCTGCACCCGGTCCCACAGGGGGTAGGCCACCTCGAACAGCCAGCGCTCGGTGGGATGCATCTGGCACACGCGCGCGGCGTCCAGCGCCATGGCACAGCCGTGCGAATAGGCGCGCACCAGCCCGCCCGCGCCCAGCAGGATGCCGCCGAAGTAGCGGGTCACCACCACGGCGCAGTCCACCACCCCCCGCGCCTTCATGACCTCGATGATGGGCATGCCGGCGGTGCCGGAGGGCTCGCCGTCGTCGCTGTAGCGCATGATGCCGGCGTTTTGTCCGATGATGTAGGCGTAGCAGTTGTGCGTGGCGTCGTGGTGCTCCTCGCGGATGCGCGCAAGAAACCCGAGCGCCTCCTCCGCGCTGCTCACCGGCGCCGCGTGCCCGATGAAGCGGCTCTTGTTGATGACCACCTCATCGCGGGCCTCGCGTAGCACGGTTTTATAGCCCTTCAGGCTCATTTGAGAATCAGGCGGCAATAGTTTTTCTTGCCCTTGCGCAGCATCAGGCCGTCGGGGCCGATCTGCGACGCGTCGATGCGGTATTCCACATCCGTCACCTTCTGGTCAGCCACCAGCACCGCGCCCTGCTGCACCATCTTGCGCGCGTCGCCGCGGCTTGTGCACAGGCCGCAGGAGGCCAAAAGCGTGGTCAGGCGGTTGTCCTCGCTAAGCGTGGCGGCGTTTACCTCCCAGGTGGGCACGTCCTGGCTGGCCGCGCCGCCCGCAAACAGCGCGAGCGCCGCGTCGGCGGCCTTCTGCGCCTCGGCCTCGCCGTGGATCATCTTGGTGACCTCAAAGGCCAGCACGCGCTTGGCCTCGTTGATCTGCTCGCCGGGCAGCGCGCCCAGACGGCGCACCTCGTCCATGGGCAGGAAGGTGAGCAGCCCCAGGAAGCGCTCCACGTCCTGGTCGCCCACGTTGCGCCAGTACTGGTAGAACTCAAAGGGCGTGGTGCGCGCGGCATCCAGCCACAGGGCGCCCTTTTCGGTCTTGCCCATCTTCTTGCCGTCGTGCGTCATGATGAGCTTGCAGGTGAGGGCGAAGGCGTCCTCGTGCTCCTTGCGGCGGATGAGGTCCGCGCCGGAGAGCATGTTGCTCCACTGGTCGTCCCCGCCCACTTGCAGGCGGCAGCCGTAGTTTTTGAACAGCTGGAGGAAGTCATAGCTCTGCATGAGCATGTAGTTGAATTCCAGGAACGTCAGGCCCGTTTCCATGCGGCGCTTGTAACACTCGGCGGTCAGCATGCGGTTGACGCTGAACAGGGCGCCGATCTCGCGCAGAAAATCCACATAGTTGAGGTTCAGCAGCCAGTCGCCGTTGTTGACCATGATGGCCTTGCCGTCGCTGAAATCCAGGAAGCGGGAGAGCTGCTTCTGGATGCCGCAGACGTTTCCGCCGATGGTTTCGCGGCTCATCATCTTGCGCATGTCGCTCTTGCCGCTGGGATCGCCGATCATGGCGGTGCCGCCGCCGCACAGGGCGATGGGCCGGTGCCCGGCGCGCTGGAGATGCGCCATGGCCATGATGGGGATGTAGTGGCCCACGTGCAGGCTGTCCGCCGTGGGGTCAAAGCCCACATAGAAGGTCATGGGCTCGCGCTCCAGCGCCTTGTAGAGATCTTCCTCAAAGGTGACCTGAGCGACGAAGCCGCGCTCCTTGAGCATGTCCAAAACGTGCATCAATCATCGTTCCTTTCTTTTCTTTGTTGTGTCAAGTCAGCCCAGATGGGCGGCGAAGAGCTCGCGCAGCTTGCCCATGCCCTCGTGAATCTGCTGGGGCGTGGAGTTGCTGAAGTTGAGGCGCAGCGTGTTGTGGTGCCCGCCGTCGGGGTAGAAATGCGTGCCGGGCACATAGGCCACCCCGCGCTCGACAGCCTCGCCAAACAGGGCGGTCGCGTCAAAGCCCTCGGGCATCTCCACGAAGATGAACAGCCCGCCCTCCGGCGCGGTGTAGCGCGTGCCCTCGGGGAAGGAGGCAAGCTCCCCAAGCATCAGTTCCAGCTTTTCGCGGTAGCCCGGGATGATGCTCTGGATGTGGCTGTCCAGCAGGTCCCGGCGCAGGAACTGGTCGATGATGGCCTGGTTGAGGTTGGGGGTGTGCAGGTCGGTTCCCTGCTTGCCGATGGTGCACTTGCGCAGCAGCTCCTCATGGGCGAGCAGGTAGCCCACGCGCAGGCCGGGGCTGATGAGCTTGGAAAAGCTGCCCAGATAGACCACGTGGCCCGTGGTGTCGTAGCTTTTGATGGGCGGCAGCGCCTCGCCCCGGTAGCGCAGGTCGCGGTAGGGGTCGTCCTCGGCCACGATGAAGCCGTATTTGGCGGCGAGCTCCGCGATGGCCTTCCGCCGGCCGGCGGCCAGCGTGCGGCCGGAGGGGTTCTGGAACGTGGGAATCACGTAAAACAGCCTGGGATGATACCTGCGCGCGGCCTCCTCCAGCGCATCCAGTTTCACGCCGCCCTCGTCGCTCTCGATGGGAATGAGGTTGGCCTCGTAGAGGTGCATGGTCTGCATGTTGCCAAGGAAGGTCGGGCTTTCCACCAGCACTGCGTCGCCGGGGTTGACCAGCGCCTTGAGCAGCAGGTCCATGCCGCTGGTGCTGCCGGTGGTGGGAAGCACGCCGTCGCCATCCATGGCAAAACCAAAATGGCCCTTGAGGTATTCCGTCAGGCTCTCCACAAAGGGCGGATAGCCCTCCGTGGCGCCGTACTGCAAAATGCGCTTGCCGTCTGAGAGCAGCGCGTCGCGGGCAAGCTCGGCGCAGAGCTTGTCCGGCAGGGCGTCCAGGGACGGGTTGCCGCCGGCGAAGCTAATCATGCCGGGCCGGCCCAGCACCTTGAAGATCTCGCGGATGGCG
>CALVKX010000218.1 GCA_944333375.1 uncultured Eubacteriales bacterium | reverse complement strand
GATTCTTAAGGCCAAAACTGGAAAGCAGCCCCACGGCCAGAGAGATGAGCTCCGCGTCCGCGGAGGGCTCGGAGGCGCCGAAGCACTCCATGCCGAACTGATGGTGCTCGCGCAGGCGGCCGGACTGCGGCGCCTCATAGCGGAAGTGCGGGGCGTTGACGTAGTACATCTTGCAGGGAAGCGCCTGCGCGTAAAGCCCGCTTTCCAAAAACGCGCGAACGGTGCCGGCGGTGCTCTCGGGCTTGAGGGTCACGCTGCGGTCGCCCTTGTCCAGAAAAGTGTACATCTCCTTGCGCACCACATCGCTGCTCTCGCCCGCAGAGCGCGCAAACAGCTCCGTGTGCTCCAGAACCGGCGTGCGGATCTCCCGGTATCCGCTCAGCAGGGCGGCTCTGCGCATCTCCCGTTCCAGCGCGCGCCAGCGTGCGCTCTCGGAGGGAAGAACATCTTTCATTCCCTTGAGTACCTTCAGCATCTGCCTCACCTCGTCAAGTCCTCTGTGAAAAGGTCACAGATAGATGAATTATACACGTGCCGCGCTTTGATTGTCAAGGATTGGCGTCACACTTCTCTCCCCACGTCAGATCCGCTCAAAAAGTGCCCTTATTTTGGAAGAAAGCGCCG
This sequence comes from uncultured Eubacteriales bacterium, assembly GCA_944333375.1. The sequence continues at coordinate 3,200 of CALVKX010000218.1, read as the reverse complement.
CTGTTATTCGTCATATTATCAGAGGTTTAGGGGGAGGAATGTCTATGAAACGCATGATGACGCTGGTTTTGGCCGCGGCGCTGTGCCTCCTGGTTCATCCCGCCATGGCCAACAGTTGGGGTCTGAGCGGTGCGCTGCTCAGCGCCGTCGCCTCCACGGACGATTGGAACGATTATCATGCCATTGGCGGTCAGGTGGGTGATGCGGCGGTCTTGCACAGCCGCTATCACAATGTGCTGGCGATTGTGCTGGAGGGGGAACTTGCGCTCTTTCCGACCGCTGTCTACCAGCCGCAGGACGGCCGGGACAGCTCGCTCAGGCTGAGCGGAAGCGGCGAGAGCCTTACAATCAGCTACGGGGACGAACAGTATGTCTTTGAAAAAGAAGGAACGGCCTATCGCCTGCAAAGCGCCGTCATCGGCGATTTCCGTCTGGTGCTGTCGTGGAACCAATACCTGGCGTCGGAAGGCTCCCAAAGCGCCATCCTGCAGCAGGACGTCACGCTGGACAGCTTCAACATCCGCCTGTTTCCGCGTTCGGTGGAGCAGGTGAGGCACCTCAACCTCATGAAAGCCGCCCTGGACAGCGGCGAAAACATCCTTGGCTGGCATGAGAACGGCCGCGGCTCCTGCTTGAACAGTATCGGTCAGGGCACGGTGGCGGTGTACAGCGCGCCCTACGGAGAATCGGCCTGGCGCGCCGCCGAAGGCAAGGCGGCGGTGGCATTGTCGGGGGAAGTCTGGCTGCTGCGGCTGGTGACCAACGCGGATGGCGACTGTTATGCCTGCGTGCGTTACGACGTGAGCGAGCGCACGCAGCGCATCGGCTATGTGCCTGCCTCGGCGCTGAGAATACGTTTGGACACTACGCCGTCGGACGATTTAATTGACGTCATCGTCCGAGCCAACTGTGATACCTACCTCACGGACGATCCGGACGTATCCCAGTTTGCGCAGTTCGAGGTCCCCGCCGGGACGCTGTTTTCCTGCCTGGGGGTCTATGACGATGCGTACGCCTACGTTTCCGCCGAGGTAAAGGAAGGACGCTTTACGGACGGCGGGGCGATCGTCTGGGGCTTTGTTCCGCTGCGGGATCTGGCGCTGGAAGACGGCGTTGCCGGCGAGGTTCGCCGGGAGATCATGGCCTCGCTGGCCGGGACCTGGCGTCTTGAGGCGGGTGGAAACCTGGCCGAGGATACGCTGTTTCTAAATGCCGACGGAACCTATCAGGGAACCTATTGGAACTCCAATCAGGTAAACAGCGGCCGGTGGACCGTCACGGACTATACCCCCGCGCGCAACCTGTACTGGAACGATCCGCCCTACGAGATCGCCTTCTACCGCGACGACGGCACGGTCAACATCCGAGGGCTCGACCTCTCCAACGGGAACCTAAACCTCTCCTATTGGGAGGGCGGGGGCGGCTATGTGCAGATGACCGGGGAGGGAACGTTATGAGACTGCAAAAGATTCTTTTGTGCGCTGTGGCGCTGTGCGCCGCCTGCCTGATGTCCGCCGCGGCGGCGGAGGGCGGCAACATGGTATCCGGGCAGGTGCACCCCAGCCTTCCCTATCTTAACGTCAGCGTCGCCGACACGGGCGAGCGTCTCCCCGGCGCCCTGCGCGAGCGGGTTCTGAGCGTTTCTGTGCAGGCCGCGGACGGCAGCTTTTCTCAAACCCTTTCCTATCTCTCCTCCGAGGATCCCTCCGCGGATCATCTCTCGCTCATGGCCCGGTTCGAGGACATGAACTTCGACGGTTATCAGGACCTGGTCCTTTTGACGGCGCAGGGCGCGAGAAACTGTTTCACCGCCCTTTCCCTCTGGGATCAGGAGGAGGGATGCTTTCAGCCCGTGCTCCAGTCCTGTACATGGGAAAGGGAGGCGCGGCGCTGGTCCGAAGCGCCCGTCCAGCTGGAGCTATGCAACTATGAACTGCTGCCGGAAAGCCGCCGCATCCTCTCCGTGGCCGAGGACGGCTTTCGCTTCAGACAGGAAATCGTCTATGCGTGGGAGGGACGCTACAGCCCCGAAACAAAGGCCGTTTTGGATGTCTACGACGCGGGTGCGGGCACGATCGGCGAAAGCCTTGTGCTCTTTGCCACATCTGTCACCTGCTGCTGGGATGAACAGTACCCGGAGGAATGGTACTACGGCCAAAGCGGCGTTGACGCGGAGCGTCAGGCGGCGGCGCGCGAAATGATGCTGGGGCGCGCCGTCTGGGACGGCGAGCATCTCAGGGTCGCAAACGTGGACTGGGTGAACCTGCGGCAGCAGGACAGCAAATCCTCCCCTTCCCTGGCGGAGCTGGATGCGGGCACGACGGTTACGATGCTTGCAAACGGTCTGGGGACGGACGGCGGGTGGGTCCGCGTATGGTACATGCCGGACCCCTCTTCAGCAGAAGACGGCGTCACCGGGCTGACGGGGTATATCTGGCACAGCTATCTGGAACCGGACGTCTGAGTGCAGGCTTAACCACAAACGAAACCGAGGAGATCGCATTGTTTTCCTTTCTGAATCACCGAACGCCTGGAAAAGCTTTGGGGAGATTTCTTGCTGCAACACTGGTGCTGTGGCTCTTTCCCCATGCAGCGCAAGCCGCGCTTTCTCTGGAAATCATCCACAACCCCGTCGCGGCGGAAAATCCCGTGGATTTTACGGTATCGGGCGATCCCGCACCCCTTTACCGATATACTTTGTATCATGACGGTGAAACGTTGTTTGAAACGGAATCTCAGTACGCCGCCGGCTCCTATCTTCCGCGCGATCCCGGCGAATATACCCTGGAGGTGACGGCGCAGCGCGAGAGGGGTGAAGAAAGCGCGCGGGCGACTTTTACCGTTGTGGAGCGGCTGAGCTTTTCACTCAACGAGATTCCCGGCACGCTGTGCACCGGCGAACCGCTCAAAGTCGAGGTGACGGCCGAGGGAGGAAGCGGCAGCTACCGCTATCTCTATTCCGTCGTTTCGCAGGACGGCACCTCACAGCGGGAGGAAGGCGGGGCGTCCTGGCACTGGATTGCCGGCACCGCAGGCGACTACGCGCTTCATGTGACGGTCATGGACAGTCAGGGCGCGCTCCTCAAAACGCGAAGGAGCTTTTCTGTATCGGAGGGCGAGCTGCGCATCATTGTGGAAAAGAGCGGCGGCGGCCTGAGCGGCCACGGCGGCCAGGAGAGCTGGACGGTCTATGCGCCCGG
>CALVKX010000217.1 GCA_944333375.1 uncultured Eubacteriales bacterium | reverse complement strand
CGGTGATCTGCTGACTGGTCTCCCTGTCCAGATGGTGGACCGTCACCGTCGAGTTCACAGGTTCCACCGCGTTTTGCGCATAGTACAGCGTCACCTCGACGGGCGTGCCCGTCCCGTCCACCGTGAAGGGATCGGGGCTGGCATACGAATAGCTATACCCCTCCACCGCCTGCTGATAACTGGACGCGCTGTAGGTTTCGGGGGCCAGCTCCTGCCAGGTGTCGTCGGTGATCTGCTGACCGCTCCCATCATCCACATGATGGAACGTCACCGTCGAGTTCATCACCTGCGGCTCGCTCTCCCGCACCTCAAACATCACGGGATTGGGGGTGGTGGTGCCGTCCTGATTGAGCGTCACAAAAACCTCGCCGGCGCTGATGAGCTCATAGCCCCCGGGAACCAGCGACAGGTCGGGCGCGAAGCTCCGCCCCTCGGCCGGGACAACGTCCTCATAGCCGTAAAACTCCTCGCCGCCTTCATAGCGGTAGGAGATATAGACCGTGCCGCTGGTGGGGCCGGCCGGCTGGTAGGGCGGGATGGCAACGGTGGAAAGGTAGAACGGATAGGCGATCTCGAACACGCCGCCGCGGTACACCTCGATGCTCGCGGCAACCGAGCCGTCCACCGCCGTGGCGTTGCCCGTCAGCAGCGTTCCGGCCGCGGGGCCGTAAGTAACCAGCTGCGGGTCCTCGGGGCCGGTGATGCTCTGGATGCTCACGCCCGCCTGCATCGCCTCCTCGGACACGGAGGCCCAATAGACCACCTGGTCTCCGTAGAGCGTGGCCGTGACCGGCATGCTCTGTACGCTTCCGTCCGCCGCACTCCACTGGATGGTCACGGTGGGAAGCATGCTGATATCCTGCGCCAGCGCGGCCAGAGGCAAAACCATCTGCGCCGCGATGAGCAGCAGGCTGGTCAGAAGCGCCGTGGCGCGTCTGAAGGCTTTAGGAATATGCTTTGCCATATGCGGAATCCTCCTTATGCCGGGTGAGGCTGTTCTCCCTGCCGGGGCCGCGCGCGGCGGCCCCTACCATTGTACGGGGTTTGATTTATGCTGTCAAGGAAGGGGAGGCGCCAGTTTCTGTCGCCGCGGGGCAGTTTTTACAAGTAATACGCTGTTCTTTCGCCGCGCTTTTTCCGCTTTCCACAAGGGGGAACGGCTCCTGACGGCGAATACACAAGGGAACGAAATTTTGGAGGCGACCCGCTATGTGCGATCATCCCGACCTGCGTGAGGTTCCCCTGTCCGAAAAACCGATGTTTGAGGGCGTACTCATTGACGTCAGCCACATGCAGGTGCGCCTGCCCAACGGCCAGACGGCCCTGCGCGAGGTCGTGCATCACAAGGGCGCGGCCGCGGTGGTGCCTGTGGACGCGGAGGGCAACGTATACCTGGTGCGCCAGCACCGCGTGGTGGTGGACCTGATGACGCTGGAGATTCCGGCCGGCAAGCTGGACTATGTCGGGGAGGACCCCCTCTCCTGCGCGCACCGCGAGCTGGAGGAGGAGACGGGTCTGCGCGCCGGGAAGATGGAAAAGCTGATGCAGGTGGTGACCACCCCCGGCTTTTGCACCGAGCAGATCGGCCTGTACCTGGCCACGGAGCTGAGCCAGCACGAAGATCACCCCGATCCGGACGAGTTTCTGCATGTGGAGAAGCTGCCCCTGGCCGAAGCGGTCCGCCGCGTGATGGCGGGCGAGCTTCGAGACGCCAAGACCGCGCTGGGGCTTCTTATGGCATGGGAGAAGCTGCGCGGCTGACGCCCGGCTTCTCTTACTAATCAAACGATTGACCCCGCTGAAAGGTTCCAACTTTTTTCCGTCTTTTTCCTCAAGGAGGATTTTCATGTCCCGTCCAGGCCGTTCTCATCTCTTTGGTTTTTTGATTGTGGCGCTGCTTGCGCTGCTGGCGTTGGGCGTCTATCTGCTCTATCTGGGGCTGAGCACGCCGCCCTTTGTCCAGGCGGGCGCATGGGCCCTGTGAAACCGTCGAAAAAGGAAGGTCTACCCCGTCATGCAGACATATCTGGAGGTCTTTGGGCGCCTGCCTGCGCTCTATACGCAGCGGCTCGTCCTGCGCCCCGTGCGCATGAGCGATGCGCAGGACCTGTATGAATACTCCCGCGACCCGGAGGTGGCGCGCCACGTGCTTTGGGAGGCACACCGCTCCATCCATCAGACGCGCGCCTACATCCGCTATCTCCTGCGACAGTACCGAAGCTGCGCGCCCGGGACCTTCGCCATCGCGCTGCGTGAGACGGGAAAGGTCGTGGGCACCATCGGCTTCATGTGGGTCCAGAGCGAGAACCGCTCGGCCGAGGTGGGCTACAGCCTCAGCCGCGACTACTGGAACCGTGGCCTGATGAGCGAAGCGCTCAAAGCCGTGCTGGCGTTCGGGTTCGGGCAGCTCCACCTCAACCGCATCGAGGCCCAGCACGAATGTGACAACCCCGCCAGCGGGCATGTGATGCGCAACGCCGGCATGAAGCACGAGGGCACCCTCCGCCAGCGCATCTACAACAAGGGCCGCTTCGCCGACGTGGAGCTCTACGCCATTTTGCGAAGTGAATTTCATCCTGACGACAGGGAGGGGTGAGCATGAATTCCATCATCCGCCGCGCCATGCTCTCGGGCCTGTGCGCCGGCCTGCTGCTTTGCCTGTGCGCATGCTCGGCCGATTACAGCCGCGCCTACGAGCGCGCCCTGAGCACCTTTGCCTCCGGCGAGTATGCCGATGCCGCCGAGGCCTTCGACCGCCTGGGCGACTACGCCAACGCCGCGGCCTACGCCGCCTATTCCCACGGCCTGGTGTTCTACGAGCAGGGACAGTACGCCGAGGCCGAGCCGTGCTTTGCCCAGTCGCGGGATCTGCTCTACGGGGAGGAGCGCTATCAGTACTGCCACGCGCACGCGCTGGCCGATGAGGGGCGCTTTGCCGAGGCCGCCGAGGCGTTTGCGGCCATCGGCGAGTTTGAGGACGCGCCCATGCGCTGCCAGTACTGCCTGGGCCGCGCCGCGGAGGAGGAGGCCCGCTATGAGGACGCGATGTTCGCCTATGAGAACGCCCTCACCATCGACGACGCCGAGGACCGCCTCTACAACCTGCGCGGGCAGATCTACAACCGCGCCATCGAGCTGAAAAACGCGGGTGACTATCAAAACGCCATCGACCTGTTTAACCTCCTGGGCGACTACCTCAGCAGCGCCGACCAGGCGGTCGAATGTAAGATTTACCTCAAGGACGCCCAGTACGACGAGGCCGACCGGCTGGAGCAAAGCGGCGACGCGCAGGGCGCCTATGACCTGTTTTCCTCCCTGTCCGGCTACCGCGACGCGGCGCAGCGCGCGCAGGATCTCGCGTCCCAGTTGGGCATCGAATGACGATCGGAGGCTGATTTTCCATGGCCAAGCTCTATTTCCGCTACGGCGCGATGGGGTCGAGCAAGACCGCCAACGCCATCATGGTACGCCATAACTACCTTGAGCGCGGGCAGCGGGTTTTGATGCTCAAGCCGCGCGTGGACAGCCGCGACGGGGCGACGATGGTCGCCAGCCGCAGCGGACTGAGCTGTGAGTGTCAGTTCATCGAGGACCTCGACCGCTTCAACGTGCGCGACTACGACTGCCTGATCGTGGACGAGGCGCAGTTCCTCAGCCGCGCACAGGTGGAGCGGCTCGTGCGCGTGGTGGACGTGGACAACGTCCCCGTGATCGCCTACGGGCTGCGCTGCGACTTTAGAAACGAGCTGTTCGAGGGCAGTCAGTGGCTGCTGGCCTGGGCCGACACCATCGAGGAGGTCAAGACCATCTGCTGGTGCGGCAAAAAAGCCGTCTGCAA
>CALVKX010000216.1 GCA_944333375.1 uncultured Eubacteriales bacterium | reverse complement strand
TGCCCTTCACCGAAAAGCAGGACCTGCGCAACAACTATCCCTTCGGCCTCTTTGCCGTGCCCCAGAGCGAGATCGTGCGCATCCACGCCTCCAGCGGCACCACCGGCAAGCCCAGCGTGGCCGGCTACACCAGCGGCGACGTGGACCGCTGGGCCGAGCTGATGGCCCGCGCCATGTACTGCGCCAACGTCGGCAAGAGCGACATCGTGCAGGTGGCCTACGGCTACGGCCTGTTCACCGGCGGACTGGGCGCGCACTACGGCGCGGAGCGCGTGGGCGCGAGCGTCATCCCCATGAGCGGCGGCAACACGGTCCGCCAGCTCATGCTGATGGAGGACTTCGGCTCCACGGCCCTGTGCTGCACGCCCTCCTACGCGCTCAACCTCGCCGACGCCATGGAGCGCGAGGGCATCACCCTGGATCGCATCCGCTTAAAGAGCGGCATCTTCGGCGCCGAGCCCTGGACCGAGGACATGCGCCGCCGCATCGAGGAGAAGATGGGCATCGACGCGCTCAACGTCTACGGCCTCAGCGAGGTCATGGGCCCGGGCGTCGCCATGGAGTGCATGGCCAAAAACGGCATGCACATCTGGGAGGACCACTTCCTGCCCGAGGTCATCGGCCCGGACGGCCAGAGCCTGCCCTACGGCGAGCAGGGCGACCTCACCTTCACCACGCTCACCAAGCACGGCATGCCCCTCATCCGCTACCGCACCCATGACCTGTGCACCCTCACCGACGAGCCCTGCCCCTGCGGCCGCACCCACGTGCGCATGGGCCGCGTGATGGGCCGCACGGACGACATGCTCATCATCCGCGGCGTCAACGTCTTCCCCTCGCAGATCGAGCACGCCCTGCTCCAGGTGCCTGGCATCGAGCCGCATTACCATATCGTGGTGGACCGCGTGGGCACGCTGGACACCATCGAGGTGCAGGTGGAGCTCTCTCCCTCGGTGATGAGCGACACCGTGCGCGATCTGGAAACGCTCGAGCGCAAGATCGTCAATTCCCTCGCCAGCCACGCGTTGATTCATGCCAGTGTCAAGCTCTGCCAGCCCGGCACGCTCGCGCGCAGCGAGGGCAAGGCCGTGCGCGTCACCGACCGGCGCCGCCTGTGAAGCCCCTGTCCCATCTTCAATCATAAAGGAGGAGCCAGCCCATGTACGTCAAGCAGATCTCCGTTTTTATCGAAAACACCCCCGGCCGTCTGGCGCATTTTACCAAGCTCCTTGGGGACAATAACATCGACCTGGTGTCCCTCTCCGTGGCGGATACCACCCATTTCGGCATCCTGCGCGGCATCGTGGCGGATTACGAAAAGGCGGTCAAGCTCATCTCCGAAAACGGCTACACCGTCAAGCTCACCGACGTGCTGGCCGTCAGCGTTCCCGATCATCCCGGCGGGCTGGCCGAGGTGCTGGAGACGCTTTCCGGCCACGACATCGTGGTGGAGTACCTCTACAGCTTCGTGCGCAACGCGGGCGACCACGCCCTCATCATCTTCCGCGTGGATAAGCTGGACGAGGCGGAGAAGGTCCTCACAGAAGCCGGCGTGCGGCTTCTGTCCCAGGACGAGGTGCGCGGTCTTTGAGCCGCAGGAAAAAGCGCGCGGTTGCGCGGGCGGGAAGGTTGAAGGATGCTTAGGCAAAACCGTGTCGTCATTGACATGGACGCGATCAGAAACAACTATCGGATCTTAAGGGAGAACGTCCCCGCCGGGGTGGAGGTGATGCCGGTCATCAAGGCCAACGCCTATGGCCATGGCATGCTGGAAACCGCCTCGGTGCTCGCGGGCATGGGTGCGGCGCATTTCGCCGTCGCCCTGCCCGAGGAGGGGATTGAGCTGCGCCTGGGCGGCGTGGCGGGTCAGGTGCTGGTGCTGGGCGCGGCCATGCCGCGAGCGGCGGAGGACTGCGTGCGCTTTGGCCTCACGCAGACGGTCTTTACCCCCGAGATGGTCTCCCTGCTGGAGCGGGAAGCGGAGGCGCAGGGCCGGGAGGCGCTTGTGCACCTCAAGCTGGATACCGGCATGAACCGCATCGGCCTTCGCACGCGGGAGGAGGCGCTGGCGCTCTCAGAGGCGCTGGACGCGGCCCCGCATGTGAGGGTGACGGGCATCTATACCCACTTTGCCGACGCCGACAACCCCCCGCCCGGGGGCGGGATGAATCCCTTTACGCAAAAGCAGCTCGCGCGCTTCCGCGAGCTCCGCGCCCTGTTTGATCCGGCCATCCCCTCGCACGTGGCCAACAGCGCCATGAGCCTGCTTGCGCCCGAGGCGTACTTCAACATGATCCGCGAGGGCATTTCGCTCTACGGCTACCCTCCCGTTCCGACCCGATTGCCCTTTGTGCCGGCGATGAGCTGGTATACAGAGATCGTACACGTCAAGCGCGTGAGCGCGGGGGAGAGCATCGGCTACGGCTGCACCTACACCGCGCCGCGAGAGATGCTGGTGGCGACGGCGGCGGTTGGCTATGGCGACGGATACCACCGCGCCTGCTCCAACCGCGGCGCCATGCTTGTGCGCGGAAGGCGCGCGCCCATCGTGGGCCGTGTGTGCATGGACCAGACGATGCTGGACGTGACGGACATCCCCGGCGTGGCCGTTGGGGACGAAGCGGTGCTTCTGGGCCGTCAGGGACAGGAGCGCATCGACGCGGTGGAGCTGGCCTCCTGGGCAGGTACCATCAGCTACGAGGTATTGCTGGCCATCACGGCCCGCGTGCCGAGAATCTATCTGAACGCCGATGTATGAAGTCACCGGCGTTTCGAAAGAATAACCCCTGCCGGCGCGGCAGGGGGGTGGAAAGGAATCACAGATGCAAAGCGCAAGACGCAAAAAGCCGGTGGAGGAGGTCAAAAAGCCGATTCTGACAGGCTCATGGCACGGCAGGGACGCCTGGAAGCTCGCGCTTAAGCGGGCGCTGAGCGTGCTGGCCACCACGGTCATCTATCTGATCGCGGGCATGCTGCTGGGCTTTGAAAGCCTGTGGGGCCGCATCCTCGCCTGTGTGGCCGTCGTGGGCCTGGTGGCCTATTATCAGTATTATCAGGGAATGGCGCAGGGCCAGGGCGACGCCGCCTTTGCCGAGATCATGTACGACCGGCAGCAGAGCGGGCGGTCCGTCAGCGAGGAGGACCGCGCGCGGTGCTTCCATCCCTTCAAGGGCATGTTTGCCGTCTTGGTGGGCGTGCTCCCGTTTCTGCTGTTCACGGGCGTCTACGCCTGCCTTGCCCGGCCCGTGAGCTATTCGCTGGGGGTCCTGCCATCCTGGACGGAGGCGCTGATGCGCCAGAGCGAGTTCGCCGACGCCCTGAGCTATTACAACCGCAGCGCCGGCCTGGGCGTGATGGACATCCTGCGCGTGATTGACCGCGCCATGATGATGCCCTTCATCAACGTCTTTTCCAGCCTGGGCAACGAGGCGTCGCTGCTGGCCGAGCGCCTCAGCCCCCTGTTTGTGCTGATCGCGCCGCTGGGCTACGGCCTGGGCTATGCGCAGGGCAAAAGGCTCCGCGACCGCATCAACACCGGCATCAAGATGGGCGACGACAAGAAGAAGCGGCGCGAGCGCAAGGCGCGCCGTCAGCGCCAGCGCAGCAAGTCGCCCGAGAGGCTGATCTGATGCGCATCATCGCCGGAACGTGCCGGGGCGCGCAGATCTGTGCACCCCGCGGCATGGATACGCGCCCCACGCAGGACAAGGTCCGGGAATCGCTTTTCAGCATCATTCAGGCATATGTCCCAGGCGCGAGCGTTCTGGACCTGTTCGCGGGCAGCGGAGCGCTGGGGCTGGAGGCGCTCAGCCGCGGCGCGGGCTTTGCGGCCTTCGCCGACCAC